>CAMTWW010000170.1:0-2674 GCA_947085555.1 uncultured Elusimicrobia bacterium
CGCCCCCGGCCCCGAACAGATAGCAACTGAAGGCCGGAGGGCCACAGAAGGCAACGGAAAGCAAAAGTAAAGAGACGTCCGGTTCTTACCTTCCGTTGCTTTCTTTTGCTTTCCGTTGCGTTTTGTTTCCCCCGGCTGTCATAGCCCTTGTATTCCGCCTTGTAAAGTAATATAAATATAAAGTGCGCGCGGCCTGCGCCCTACACCATGGAAAGCAAAATTTTAGTAGTTGACGACGACGCCCACCTGCGGGAAACCCTGCGCGACCTCCTGGAGATGGAGGGGTACAAGGTTTTCGAGGCGGAGAGCGGCGCCGCGGCCATGAAGATGGTGGTCTCCGATTTCTTCCACGTCATCCTGATGGACTTCAACCTGACCGACAAGACCGGCATAGAGGTCATCAAGGATATCCGCAAGCTCAACACCGACAGCCAGATCCTGATGATGACCGCCCACGCCTCGCTCGACACCGCGGTGCGGGCCATCCAGGAATCCGTTTATGATTTCCTTATCAAGCCCGTAGATTTCAACTACCTGCGCCGCTCCATCAAGAAGGCCGAGGAGAAGCTCTACCTCGAACAGGAGAACAAGCGCCTGATCGACATGCTCAAGCACAACAACGAGGAGCTGGACCGCCTCAACGGCATGAAGTCCAAGTTCATGTCCATGGCCTCGCACGACCTGTCCAATTCCCTGATGACGCTGCAGATCAGCTTCGAGATGCTGGCCGCCACGGTCAACCCGAACCCGGACCAGAAGAAGAAGATGGATTTCATCAACACCAGCATCGCCCAGATCTCCCGGCTGATAGGGGACCTGGTGGACTGGGCCTCCATCGAGCAGGGCAAGCTGCGCATGGAGAAGAATTATTTCGAGATGGACAAGATGGTGGTTGAGATGATCGTGGGCCCCAGGGCCCGCGCCCAGCAGAAGAATATCGAGATCACCGCGGAATGTTCTCCCGGCCTCAAGATGGTCTGCGCCGACAAGCGCCGCATCGGCCAGGTGCTCCTGAACCTGCTGGAGAACGGCATCCGCCACACGCAGCGCGGCGGCAGGATAACCGTCTTCGTCACCCCGCTCGAGGACTCCGTCTGCGTTTCAGTCAAGGACACCGGCGAGGGCATAGACCCCGAGGTGCTCCCGAAGCTTTTCCAGAGTTTTTACCAGCCGGCCGGCGGCAAAGCGCCGCATGGGCGCCTGGGACTGGGCCTGTCCATCTCGAAGGAGATAGTGCAGAGCCACGAGGGGAAAATACTGGTGGAGAGCGAGGGCGTGGGCAAGGGCTCGGCCTTCAAGTTCACCATCCCCTTCGCCAAGGAGCCGCCCCCCGCGGAGAGAGGGGGAAACGGCAGTTGATAGAGGGGGGAAACGGCAGTTGATAAGTTGATAAAGTTGATAAAGTTGATAGAGCACTTAGTCAACTTATCAACTTATCAACTTGTCAACCAGTCAACTTAGTCAAATGCGGTACTTTAAGGAGAGAGATTATGGCCGTTGCAAAGAAAACCGTGACAGTACTGATAGCCGATGACCAGACGCTTTTCAGGGAGGGCATCAGAGACCTCCTGGAAGACGAGAAAGGCATTCTGGTGGTGGGCGAGGCCTCGAACGGGCCCGAAGTGGTCGCCATGGCCAAAAAGCTTAAGCCTGACGTCATCCTTATGGACATCAAGCTGCCGCAGATGGACGGCGTTTCCGCCACCCGCATCATCCGCAAGGAATGCCCCAATACCAATGTCCTCATCCTCTCCAGCTACGAGGACGAAGCCCACGTGACCGAAGCCATCCAGGCCGGCGCCAACGGCTACCTGTCCAAGATGCTGCCCGCCTCCGAGCTGGTGCACGCGCTTAAGACCTTTAACTCGGAGGGCGTGATGATACCGCAGCCCATAATGGGCAAGCTGATCCAGGGCCTGCGCCAGATGGGCGCCTCCGGCTACGACAGCGCCCCGGACGCGCTGACCGCCACTGAGATAAAGGTGATGGCCCTGCTGGGCAAGGGCAAGAGCAATAAAGAGATAGCCGCCGAACTGGGCTGCAGCGTTAAGACCATCAAGAACCACCTTAACAGCATCTTCCAGAAGCTCGGCGTCAATAACCGCACCGAAGCCGTGGTAAGGGCCATAGAGAAGGGCCTTATCTCGCACGAGGGGTAAACAGAAGGCTACAGAAAGCTACAGAAGGCTACAGAAGGCTACAGAAAGCAACAGAACGTAAGAGGAGAAAACAGAACTCTTACTTTCAGTAGCTTTCAGTAGCTTTCAGTAGCTTTCTGTAGCTTTCTGTAGCTTTCTGTAGCTTTTTGTTGCAACCAATTAGGCCTTGAAATCTGTCCTTATTGCTGGTATAACATAAGGGAGGAAAGAAGGCTAAAGGACAGAATGGGGATTTTGAAAATTCGTTTATCGGACGTTTTTCTGGATATTAAATTCCGGCTGGTTGTTTGCGGCTTCCATCCTTTATCCTTCAGCCTTAAGCCTTCATCCTTTCGGAAACGGCGCGGGCAGACCACGGTGGAATACCTGCTGATGCTGGCCGTAGTGGCCGGCATGGCCGCCATGATGGGTGTCCTTTTCCATAAGCGGATCCTGGGCGGCATTTTCACGCTGGTGGGGATGATAATAGGCGCGGGGACGCCGACATAAGGGTAGAGGGTAGAGGGGTTAGGGTA
>CAMTWW010000171.1:0-4058 GCA_947085555.1 uncultured Elusimicrobia bacterium
ATTATAAATCCGATGAGGAGAAAATCATGACTTCGTCAGGGCAGATAAAAAACAGCGATACCGCGCCTGAAGCCGCGCACAAGGCGCTGCCGGAAGGCTACGGCACTACCGAGGCGGCCCTTTTGCCGCGCGATCCCAACTGGATGTTCATCTACTGGGAGATTACCGGGAATTCCATGGAGACCCTGCGCCGCGACCACGGCGAGGATATTTTAAAGAGGGGCCGCCAGGTAATAAGGGTCTACGACGTCTCAGGCTCCGCCGACGGGGAACAGTCCGGTAAATATTTCGATATCCCGGCCATGTTCGAGGCGAAGAGCTGGTACGTGAACGTGCAGGAAGGCGGCCGCGCCTACTGCTGCGAGGTCGGCCTGGCTATGCCGGACGGCTCCTTTATAGGCCTGGTAAAGACCAATACCGTGAACCTGCCGGACAGGCGCGTCTCCGACATTACGGACGAGAACTGGATGGCCGTCACCGCCGATTTCGACAAACTGCTGCAGCTCTCGGGCGTGGAGTATATCGGCAAGGGCTCCGGCGAGGTGGCCAAATCCCTGGCCCAGCGCTGGGAAATGCTGCGCGCCGTCTTCTCCAGGGCGTCCTCGTGGGGCGTAAGTTCCCTGTCCTCCCAGGCCCTCCAGAGGCCGGGCGGGCAGAAGCCTTTCTGGCTGGTCGCGGACTGCGAACTTATCCTTTACGGGGCCACTGAACCGGACGCTTTCGTGACTGTCGCGGGGCGAAGGGTGAACCTTAACCCGGACGGGACCTTCTCCATGCGCTTCGCGCTGCCCGACGGACTCGTTGACCTGCCTGTAAAGGCCCTCTCAAAAGACGAGACCGATTCACGGGAGATCAGTATTAAAGTCACCAGGTCCACCAACACCGATGCCGGATAAAGTTAAAGGTTATCTCTCACTGGTTCTTCACGCGCACCTGCCGTTCATACGCCATCCCGAGTACGAGGACTTCCTGGAGGAAGACTGGTTCTTCGAGGCGATGTGCGAGACCTATATCCCGCTGCTCGACGTCTACGAAAGGCTGACGGCGGAAGGCACGGATTTCCGCGTGACCATGTCCATTACCCCGCCGCTGTGCAATATGATGGCGGACGATCTGCTGCGCGAGCGCTTCCGCCGCTACTACAGCCTGCGGCTGGAGCTGGCCGAAAAGGAAGTGGCGCGCACCCGCAATACCAGATTCTACGAAGTGGCGAAGATGTACGAGACGAAGTTCCGCCGCATCCGGGAACTGTACGAGGATTATTATCACGGCAGGGTCCTGGAGGGCTTCAAGAAATTCCAGGACATGGGCAAGCTGGAGATTATCACCTGCGGCGCCACGCACGGCTTCCTGCCGCTGGAGCTGCGCAAAGAGGCGGTGCACGCGCAGATAAAGCTGGCCGCCGACGATTACCGCAAGCATTTCGGGCGCGGCCCGCGCGGCATCTGGCTGGCCGAATGCGCCTATAACCCCGGCGACGACGTCTTCCTGAAAGCGCAGGGCATCCGCTATTTCTTCCTGGAGACGCATGGCATCATTTACGGCAGCCCGCGCCCGCGCTACGGCGTGTACGCCCCCATCTACTGCCCCTCCGGCGTGGCCGCCTTCGGCCGCGACATGGAGAGCGCCCAGCAGGTCTGGAGCGCCGAGACCGGCTACCCGGGCGACCACCGCTACCGCGAGTTCTACCGCGACCTGGGCTATGACCTGGAATACGATTACGTGAAGCCCTACCTGCACCAGGACGGCGTGCGCAGGAATATCGGCATGAAGTACTGCAAGATCACCGGCAAGGTGGGCCTGCACGAAAAGGCCGCCTATAACCCCGCCGAGGCGCGCGAGCTGGCCGCCAGCCACGCGGGGAACTTCATGTTCAACCGCGAGCGGCAGATAGAGCACCTCAACCATTTCATCGGGAAGAAACCCATAGTGGTCTCGATGTACGACGCGGAGCTCTACGGCCACTGGTGGTACGAGGGCACGGACTTCCTGGAATTCCTTTTCAAGAAGATCCACCACGACCAGAAGACCATCAAGATGGTCACGCCGAGCGAGTACCTGGGCCTGCACCCCGATAACCAGGTGGTGCAGCCCTCGATGTCCACCTGGGGGGATAAGGGCTATAACGAGGTATGGCTGAACGGGACCAATGACTGGATGTACCGGCACCTGCACAAGCAGGTGGAGCGCATGGTGGAACTGGCCAATAAGTTCCCCGCCGCCGACGGTATTCTGAAGCGGGCGCTGAACCAGTGCGCCCGCGAGGTGGTGCTCGGGATGTCTTCGGACTGGGCTTTCCTGATGACCGTGGGCACGGCCAAGACCTACTCCACCAAGCGCTTCGTGGAACACACGCACCGCTTCAACGGCCTCTACGAGCAGATAATGGGAAGCCGCCTGGAAGAGGGATACCTGAAGGATATAGAGTGGCGCGACAATATCTTCCCCGAGTTGAACTACAGGGTCTTCTCCACGGAAGAAACGGAAAAAGCGGCGAAAAGCTGAAGCCAGTCGCCCAATAAAGAACCGCGGCCCCCTAAGGCCCGCGGCTTTTTATTTCTATACTAACTTCCCGCTCCCCCGCCCTGAATTTCCTCTATCTCTTCTCCACCAGTTCTTCCAGCCGGTTCCCGAACCTTTCGATTATTATTCCGGATAAAGAATAGAGCTCGTGCAGGGCCTCGGCTGTCTCTTTGGGGAGACCGTTTTTTGCAGCGGTAAAAAGTTCCATCAGGTAGTTCTGCAGGTGGAAAGTCAGGTCCGGCGCCCCCAGGTCGCGCGCGGCCTTCAGCAGGTTCAGGAGGGGGGCTATCGTCTGGGGGGAGGGGGAGGCCAGCGCTGGTCCGGCGACTTTGGCCGCCAACGCCGCGGAGGCCTCAGGGGATGAGTCAAAGCCGGATTCAAGCCCCGCCGCTTCAAGGCGCGCTGCCAGTGCCGCTTTCTGCCTGGCCAGGGAGATCTCGGCCAGGATCTTCTGATATAACTTCAGCCCGCTGCCGGCCTCGGGGTAGTTGGAATGGGCCATTTCAAGGAGGGAGAGGAAAGTCCGGGCCGCATCCCCGAAGCCGAGGCGGCTCATGGTTTCCGCGGTGCGGGCGGCGTAGCGCAGGTTCTGCAGGGACTCGATGCGGGAGATGTCAGAGAAGAACCAGCCGCAGCTGGTGAACATCAGCATAGAGTGCTTCTGCATCTCCAGTAGCTCCAGCGCCCTGGCCCTTCCCGCCTTGTCCAGAGCGCGCGAGGCGTATTTTGAGAAAAAAGCGTCTTCAGCTTCGGGCGAGCGGTCGAGAAGGATATCCGCGTAGGCGTTCCTGGCCTCCCCGGGGGCGCGGAAGAATTTTACGCCCTCGGCCGCGTAGATAGCAGCCGCGGCGTCGCGCAGGCTGTTGAGGGCGGCTCTAAGCGGCAGCCTCCAGTTAAGGCTGAAGCTCCCTTCGCCGCCGCAGTCGCAACCGCCCTTCCAGCGCCGTACGCCGTGCGCGCAGCTCCAGGCCGTGCCTTCGCTGTCGGGGCCGGGCTTTATGCTGACTTCGGCCGCGGGGGGATGGTCCGCGAGGAACCGGCCGTAGTTAACAGTCTCGATGCCGCGTCTTTTCAATTCGTGCAGGAAGGCGTGCGCCAGCGTCATATCCCCGAACTTGTGGTGGTGGCCGAAGGTTTCGCCGTCCACGGCCATGCTGACCAGCTGGGGACTGTGGCTGCCGTGCCTGTAGCAGGCTTCCACCCTGTCGGCGAAGGCGGTAGAGTCCTTTGTGAGCCCGTCGAAGGCGGCGGCCTTGGAGAGGGGGCCGTCGTAGAAGAAGACGGCGAGGCTGCGGCCCTTCTTGCGGTTCCCGTCGGGATCGGTATCGTGCCAGGCGTAGGGCCGGGTGGTGTCGAAATCCCCGGAGGAGGCGTTTTTCCAGTCGTGTGCGCCGTGGGCTTTGATCTTATCGGCCTGGTAGGGGGACAGTATCACGTATTTCATCCCCAGGTCTATCAGCAGGCGCAGGGTATCGTCGGAGGCGGCGGTTTCGGGGAGCCACATGGCTTCCGGCCTGAAGCCGAAGCGGTGTTCG
>CAMTWW010000172.1:0-6940 GCA_947085555.1 uncultured Elusimicrobia bacterium
GGAGCTCCTTATCCTCATGGACGCGCTGCGCCGCGCTTCCGCCGGCCGCATAACGGCCGTCATGCCCTATTACGGCTATGCCCGCGCCGACCGTAAGCCCGCCCCGCGCGTGGCCATCACGGCCAAACTGGTGGCCAACCTTATAACCGAAGCCGGCGCCAACCGCGTCATCACCCTGGACCTGCACGCCGCCCAGATCCAGGGTTTCTTCGATATCCCGCTGGACCACCTTTACGCCCGCCCCGTAATTCTGGACTACATAAAAGGCCGCAATTTTGAGAATATGGTGGTGGTTTCCCCCGATGTGGGCAGCGTGGAGCGCGCCCGCTCCTTCGCCAAGCGGCTGGATATGGGCCTGGTCATCATCGACAAGCGCCGCCCGCGCCCCAATGAGGCGGTGGTTTACAATATCATCGGCGACGTGAAGGGCAAAACCTGCTTCATCTTCGACGACCTGGTGGATACGGCCGGCACGCTTACGCAGGTGGCCTATTCCATAAAAGAGCAGGGCGCAGGCAAGATAATAGCGGCCTGCACGCACGGCGTGCTATCGAGAGACGCGATAGAGAAGATAGACAAATCACCTATAGAAGAACTTATTCTTACGGATACTATTCCCGTAAACGCCTCAAAAAGTGCTAAAATAAAGATAGTATCCGTGGCCGCGCTCCTTGCGGAGGCCATCAAACGCAATCACATGGGCGAGTCCATTAGCGAACTCTTTAAGTGAGCGTTGCATCATAGCAGGAGGAATAGAGATGAAACAGACATTACTTTCAGCAGCGCCGCGCACTAAAGCCGGCGTACGGGCCACACTGACCGCTCACAGGGCCGCCGACCAGATCCCCGCCGTGATATACGGCCAGGAGAAGACACCCATTACCATCGTCGTGGATTATAAGGCCATCTGCGCCATAATCCGCTCCGACCCCAACGCCATCATCACGATGAAGCACGAGGCTGGCGAGGATACGGTCATTATAAAGGCCATACAGCGCCATCCCGTTACCGACAAATACACGCATTTCGACTTCCAGCGCATCTCGCTGAAAGAGAAGATCAAGGTGAAGGTTGCCGTGAAGCTTATCGGCGAGTGCCATGGCTCGAAAGTACAGGGCGGCCTGATCGAGCACACCATGCGCGTGCTGAACGTCTCCTGCCTGCCCACTGAGATCCCCCACGAGATCGAACTGGACATCACGGACCTGCATATCAACCATTCCCTGCGCATCAAGGATATCAAGCCCGGCAAGGCCGAACTCCTCGACGCTCCCGAACAGATCGTGGTCAGCGTGACCGCGCCGAAGGAAGAGAAGGTTGAGGAGCCCGCAGCCGGGGCCGCAGCGGCCGGGGAGCCGGAAGTTATAGCCAAGGGCAAGAAGGAAGAGGGTGAAGAAGGCGCCGCCAAGGATGGCGCCAAGCCCGCGGCGGGAGCCAAACCCGCCGCCGGAGCCAAGCCCGAAGAAAAGAAACCCGCCACCAAGAAGTAACAGGGGGCCAGGCGCAAGGGAGCAGAAGTTGGACCTTAATATGTTCGGCTTCTGCTCCTTGTATTACGGGGGAGCTGCGTGAAAGACCAGATACAGATGGCGGCCCTGCTCGGGAACCCGGGCAGGGAATACGAGAAGACCAGGCATAACATCGGCTTTATGCTGGCCGACCTGGCAGCTGCGCGTCTTGCCCCCGGGGGGAAATGGCGGGACTGGAAAGGCCTGGGACTTTATCTGGAATTCGAAGCCGCGGGCCGCAGGGTCTTCCTCCTGAAACCCCAGACTTATATGAATCTTTCCGGGCAGGCGGTGCTCAGCCTCGCCTCTTTCTACAAGATCCCCGCTGCGGCCATACTGGCGGCCTATGACGATCTGGCCCTCCCTTTCGGAAAGCTGCGCCTGCGCAAGGACGGCTCCGCCGGTTCGCATAACGGGATGGATTCTATAATTTCGGCATTGGGGCCAACCGTTCCGCGCCTGCGGCTGGGCATAGGGCCGAGGCCGGAGAATATCCCCGGCAGGAATTTCGTGCTGTCGGCATTTT
Source organism: uncultured Elusimicrobia bacterium (assembly GCA_947085555.1). Taxonomy (GTDB): domain Bacteria; phylum Elusimicrobiota; class Elusimicrobia; order Elusimicrobiales; family UBA9959; genus UBA9959. Next base: position 2,035 of record CAMTWW010000172.1, read on the forward strand.
CAAAAGAAGAGGGGGAGCGGCTGCCGGAGTTCCTGGACCGTGCCTGCGAAGCGCTGAAGTCGGCCTTCGAGGACGGCGTGGTGACCGCGATGAACCGCTACAATTATGACAGAGATAAACCCATACTTTAAAATATTCTTCGGCCTGGTCTTTGTCCTGCTGGGGCTGGGCTACGTTTATAAGCCGGAGATCATAGTGAGGATTAATAGGCTGATCAAGGAGACCTTCCTCAACGATTCCTACGTGGCGCTTCACCGCAGGAACTGGGGCTTCCTGCTGCTGCTCGTGGGCGGGGTGCTGATCTATATGGGGGCCTCAAAGGCTCTCGGCTGGTAGGCCTTTTGGCCCTTGGCTTTTTTCCGCCTTGTTGTACAATATGGCGAGGGTTGGATTGTTGGGGGGGGGAATATGACCTGGGAAGAAATTACTAAGGAGTACGAAAAAGACGCAAAGACTGAAAAACCCGGAAAAAAGCTGCCGAAACTGGAAAAGAACTGGGACAGCCTGATGAAGTCTACCGATAAACTTGTCTGGCTTTTTTCCCTTTCGAACGGGAAAAGGCCGCAGTTCAAGAGATAAAACAGAGTGGCCGTCTGATGAGCATAGCTCTTGTTACGGCATGGCCATAGGCCTAAAATTCCCGGGATCCGCCGAAAGCGGTCCCGGGTTTTATTTTTGGGTCGTGTTGAGCGTTATTTCAAGGCCCTTGCTTAAAAAACTTACCCGGTCCTGGCGGGCCCCTTTCAGGTCCCCCCTGCGCGGCACCCCCAGGTGCCCGTGGGTGTTAAGGAGCGCGTCAAGGTAGATCCTGCGGGTAAGCAGGTCCGGCATAATCAGGTTGGAGGAGGTCATCTCGAATCTGGCGGGAAAAATCGGGCTTATGATCTTTTTTACGGCTACCGGCACTCCGCCTTCGTTCCTGGCTACCACGAAGAGCATGCTGTTGGCCCCGGGCAGGCCCTGGACCAGCTCAGGGGCGACGCTGACCGTGCCTGAAACCCTGAAAAAATATTTAAGAGCGTAAGGATAGCCGAAATACCACACCGCGAAACAGAGGGCGGCCAGGACAAGCGTCCAGGTAGTTTTTCCGAGCATTGGTAAATTCTATAAAAATGCGCGGTGTAAAGGCAGGAAAAACCGTATCTGCTCAGGTAGTCAGAATTCAGTAGTCAGAATTCAGAATAATGGAACTTTATCTCGTTGCCAGCGTTCATATTCTGGCTCCTGAATTCTGACTTCTGGCTACCTGAGCAGTTATTGGCCGGGGGCTATTTTATGCGCCGCTAGGAGTTCGTCCACCGCCGAGAGGAGTTTTTCAAGCGGCTCGGTCTTGAGGATAAATTTATCCGCCAGCCGGTCCCTGACAACGCACTCTTCAGCGCCGGGATCGGAGCTGAAGATAATTATCGGGGTTCTCCGTTCGCCTTGCGCTCTGAGCGCGGCGCACACAATTGTGGCATTGCCGTCGCCAAGGTTAAAATCCAATACCACGCAGTCCGGTTTATTCATCTTTGCCGTCTTTATTCCAGAGGCGCAGGACGCGGCCGTCAGAAGAGCGTATCCACGGGAAGTAAATAATCTTACAAGAAGCCCGCGCCACAGGGAGTCGTCGTCCACGATAAGTATGGCCGGCTGCGGCATGGAATACTGATTTTGTCGTTTCATAACCATATACATCCTAATATAGTGCTGTTGGCCCTGTCAATAGTGTCTATGACATCTTCCAGTCGGAGTGAAAATGTTTTTCAATAGTATCTATGGACAAATTTTATTCTGAAATAGGCGCGCGGATGAAAGCCGTGCGCACAGCGTTGAGATTGACCCAGGCGCAGGTGGCCGAGAGGGCCGGGATAGACCACTCTTTTTACGGGCAGATAGAGCGCGGGGTGAATGCCCCCAGCTTAAAAACTTTCTCAGCGGTAGCCGAAGCCCTTAAAGTAAACCCGGCCGACCTTCTTGCCGGCCGCGCGCACGGCGAGGGTAGGCTTTATGAAACCGCAATAGAACGCCTTTTGGAGGGTCTTAACCATAAGCGCAAGGCTCTGGTCCTGGGCCTGATGAAAGACATCGTTTCCCAATATAAAGCGGATTAACCTGTCCCCAAGATAGAAATTAAATCAAAGACCGCCTCTCAGGCTTGAGCGGAGGCAGGCGCTTTTTTTGTTTCCCGCAGCTTTCAGCGGTTATCACCAGACAATCTTAAGGAGTTTATGACATAATCTGTTAATAATCATTCAATATTCCTTATATTGACTTAAAGGGGTGTGTGTATTAAACTTGATATAGAGTATTTAACCCCTAGCCCGCAGCAGCGGGTTGCTGACCCAGCGCTATGCGCGCCCGGTCAGCAAGGGTGTATGCCGCGCGGAACGCGCCCTCGCTATGCAAGGGGAAAGTTTCAGTAGAAACTTTCCGGCTAAAAGGCAAAAACTATGGCAAACGAATACGGCGAAATCGAGAATCTGGTCAATGACGTGACAAGCCTGGACACCGCCCGCATGACCCTGCGCTGGGCGCTGGAAAGGCTTAATAACATTGAAAAAGAAAAAGCCGACCTCAAGAAAAACCTGACCCTGGCCGAGGAAACTTCAAAGCGCCTGCAGCTCAAGGAAGCCTCCCTTACGGACGCCTATTCCTCCCGCAACAAGACCATTGAGGAGAAAGAAGATTTTTACACCAAGCTGGAAGCCACCATGTCCCTGCTGGGAGAGGGCAAGCTGGATATCCAGCAGCTGCTGAAAAAAGAGGCCAAGCTTGATTCCCTGCGCCACAGCCTCGAAGCCGAATACTCGGATAAATTCGAGGAACTGGACCGCAACCAGCGCTCCGTGATAGAGCGCTGGAACTCGCGCCTCCTGGAAGTGGAGAGCCAGTACGCCGGCCGCCTGGCCGAGGCGCAGAAGAAATACGACGGGCTGCGCGCGGAACTAGAGGGGGACTACCAGGGGCGCGTCAACGCGCTCCAAACCTCCTTCAAATCGCGCGAAAAATTCCTTTCGGAAAGGATAGCCGGGCTCGAGGGCAGCGTGCGCCAGTCAGAGGAGAAGGTGGAGACCCGCCGCCGCGAGCTGGAGGGAGAATACCTCGCCAAGAAGCGCGAGACGGAAGAGAACTACCGCAAGCTGCGGAACATGCTCGAAGCCGGCCTTGAGGAGAAGATCCGCGCCGCCGATTCCGACCACGCGGAGCAGGTGCGCGCCTTCGAAGCCTCCTGGCAGATAGAGCGCGCGAGGCTGCTGGAGGAGCAGCATGTGCGCGAGGCCCAGTTCGCCTCCGCGCAGGACCGCATAAAAGAGATAGAGAACGCGCTGGCGCTCCAGCAGGAGACCCACCATTCCGAGCTGCTCAAGATAATTTCCGAAAAAGAGACCGCTTTCAGAGCCCAACTGGCCGAGCTCGAGACTGAAAAGGGCGCCAAAGAGGCGACGGTGAGGGAGTTGCAGGCCAGGCTCGAGAAAAAGGGGGCGGCCTGGGACGCGGACCGCACAAGGCTCCAGGCTGAATTCGACGGCAGGGTAGGAGTGATCGAAGAAGGTCTCCGGGAGCGTGCCGCTTCCCTGGAGAAGACGTATGAAGGGAAGAAACAAGAGCTGGAAAGCGTAATAGCGGCCAGCCGCGCGGAGTTTGAAAAAGAGTTCGAAGCCCGCCTCCAGGCCGAGCGGCAGTCCATGGAGATGGAAAAAGCCGTGCTGGAAGGCGAAAAGCAAGCGCGGGAAGAGGCGCTTGCCGTTAACTCCGCAAGGCTCAAGGAACTTGAGAACGCCATCACAGCCACCCGCGAAGAGCATCACAAAGATCTCATGGAACGCCTCCGCACCGGGGAAGCCTCTTTCCGCGAGAAACTGGCCGGCTTCGAAGCGGAAAAACAGGCCTATAATGAGACAATGAATAAACTTACCGATGAAATACGTGTCCGTGAAGCTTCCGTTCTGGAGGAGAAGAAAAAAATATCCGCCGAGTTCGACTCCAAAGCCGCCGCCTCTAAAGCTGAGTACGAAGCCCGCATAGCGTGCATCGAGGCCGAAGCCAGCGGCCGGATCGAGGCTGTTAACTTCGAAGCAGCCGGGAAGATAGAATTTGAGCGGAAGAACTGGCACGCCGAACGGTCCAGACTTGAAAATGTGCTGACCGAAACCTCAGGGTACTTTAAGTCAGCCCAGGAAGAGATAGCGGCGCTTAATTCCAGGTTGAACCAGGCCGCGCTTGATAGTTCCGGGCGTGAAGCCCGGTTCAATAAAGAACTGCTGGAAATTCGCACCGCTTCTGAAAAAGAGCTTAATCAGCGTGTAAATTACACGGTCGAGGTGCAGACGGCCGGCCTGTTATCGGACCTGGAAGCCGCCAAAGCCGTGCAGGCCGAACTCGTGGCCGCGCTGGAGGCCAGCGATAATACCGTGAACGCTTTGAACAAAGCCGCCGCCGAAACAAAACGCGACTGCGAGATGAGGGTGATGACCGCTATTTCCGAGGGGGTCGCTGCGCGCCGCTCCGAGTTGGAGGCAGTTTACGCCCGGAAGCAGGCCGCCTACGAGGAGGATTGCCAGGCGCGCCTGGACGAGCTGAACGGTGACTTCACTCTTAAATGCAACCGGCTTGCCGAGGAGAACGCCGCGCTCAGGAAGGATATCGAGAAGGAAAAGTCGGCCGCGGCGCAGGCTAACGCCAGCACGGTGGAATTCTCCGGGAAACTGCTGGCGGCCGAGAAGGCCTTCCACAACGAGAAGATCGAGATGCAGCAGGCCCAGATCAGGGATTACGACTCTTCGGTGGGCGACGCGGTGGCCGCGGCCGTGGAGCTGGCCGAGGACAGGCTGCGCCACGCCCAGGAAGAGCTGGAGAAGATGAAGAAGACCAACAGGGAAGAGGTGGGCTTGCTGCGGGAGGGCTTCGAAGCGGAGAAGGACCA
>CAMTWW010000173.1:0-9981 GCA_947085555.1 uncultured Elusimicrobia bacterium
GAGTTCTCTATCATGTTGTGGTGTGTCAGCAGCACGCCCTTGGGGTGGCCGGTGGTGCCGGAGGTATAAAGTATAGTCGCCACGTCGTGTTCGTCCACCGCTGTTTCCCTGGTCTGCGGGCTAGCGCGGGCGCCTTTCAGGGCAGGCCAGAATTCCGTCACGCCGGCCAGGCCGCAAGGATCCGCCGAAACCAGGAAGAGGTCCGGCAGTTTATCTTTTACCGCGGCGTAGGTTTTTATGAATTCTTTTTCGGTCACTACTCCCTTGCAGGCGGAGTTCTCCAGGATGAAAGAGACCTCCTCCGCCTTGGTAACCAGGTAGTTTATGGGTACGGCTACCGCGCCCATTTTTACCATGGCGAAGTAGGCTATTATGAATTCGGGGGAGTTGCGCAGCACTATGGCGGCGCGGTCCCCCTTGCGCAGCCCCAACTGCCAGAACAAGTCGGCCGAGCTGTCCACGGCCGCAAGGAGCTCAATCCAGGACAGGCGCTTGTCGCCGGTTACAAAGGAGGTCCCTTCCGGATACCTGCCCGCTGTTTTTGCAAGGCAGGAGTAAAGATCTTTGGGTTCGGTCATATATTCAGACACCTCCTATTAAGTTACTGCTAATTGTATATAAAAAAGGAGTTAGCGATAAAGAATAATAACAGGCTTCTTTCCCCTACTGCTGCCTGGGGTCCAGGACGTCGCGGAAGGCGTCGCCCAGCAGGTTCCAGGCCAGCACAAAAAGGAAGATAGCCCCGCCGGGGATCAGCAGGGTATGCCAGTAGGCGAAGGGGCTGCCGGCGGCGCCCAGAATCCAGTTGCGCGACATAGCCACGAGCTGCCCCCAGTCGGCGTAGCCGGCGGGAGCGCCGAGGCCGAGGAAGCTGAGCGCGGCGGCGGTGAGCACCACGCTGCCGATATCCAGGCTGGCCACCACTACCACCGGGTAGATGGAGTTGGGGAGGATGTGCCGCGTGAAGATCCAGAAGTCACCGGCCCCCATCAAGCGGGAGGCGGTAACGAAGTCCTGTTTTTTTACGGTGAGTATATCCCCGCGGAAAAGGCGGGCGTACGCGGGCCAGGAGACCGCCGCTATGGCGAAGATGACTTTCTCTATCCCCGGGCCCAGCATCGCCACTATGACCACGGCCAGCACTATGCCGGGGAAAGCCAGGACTATATCGGTAAGGCGCATGGCCCCCTCGTCGGCCCAGCCGCCGTAATAGCCGGCCAGCCCGCCTATTATGAGGCCGGCCGCCAGGGCTACGAAGATAACGGCCGCGCCTATTTTAAAGGCGGTGCGCGCGCCCCAGACCACTCCGTAAAATAAGTCGTACTGCGATTCCGTGGTGCCGAAAATTTTCCCGGCCGAGGGTTTCTGCGGCTCAGAGGAATAGCCCGACTGCGGCATCTGGTAGGGGTCAGAGCCCTGCGGCTTGGCTATAAAAGGCGCCAGCAGGGCCAGCAGCAGGAAAGCGGCTATCAGCCCCAGACCGAAGAGGGAAGCCTTGCTCTTCTTGAACCGCTTTAATATTCTCTCGTCAAACATAGATTATTCGTACCGTATGCGGGGGTCCATAACGGCGTAGAGCACGTCGGAGATGGTATTGGCCAGCACGAAAAGCAGCGCGCTCATGAGGGAAAAGCCCATCACGCCGGCCAGGTCGAGTTGCTGCGCCGCCTTAACCCCCCAGCGCCCGATGCCGGGGAAATCGAAAACGGTCTCGGTTATCACCACGCCGCCCAGCAGCCGCACGAACTGCAGGCTGACGAGGGTTATGACCGGGATCATGGCGTTGCGGCGCACATGAGCGGCTATAACATAACTTTCCCTGAGGCCCTTGGCGCGCGCCGTGCGCACATAGTCCTTGTTAAGCTCCTCCAGCATGGAGGTGCGGGTTATGCGTATCAGCATGGCCACGCTGCCGAAGCAGAGCACCGAGGCCGGCAGTATTAAATGCTTCACCGCGTCCCGGAAAACCCCTAATTCAAAATTCAGCAGCGAGTCCACCGTGAGCAGGCCGGTATAGCTTTTGAAAGCGCCGGAGTGGATGAGCAGGTCGGTCTCGAAGGAATACCTGCCGGGGCCCAGGACGCCCAGCCAGCCGTAAAAGAACATCAGCGCCAGCAGGCCGAAAACGAAAGTGGGGAGCGAATAGCCGGTGATGGCCAGCAGCCGCGTCAGTTGGTCAGGCCACTTATCCTTTTTAACGGCGGAGATAGTGCCCAGCCTGGTGCCGATGAAGAAGATGGGGATGATGGCGAAGATGGTCAGTTCCAGCGTGGCGCTGAGGTAGGTCTTTATCGCGTCGGTGACTTTCATGCGGGCCGTCTCGGAATAGCCCAGGTCGCCTTTGAGCAGGTTTTTCAGCCAGGCGCCGTAGCGCACTACCAGCGGCGCGTCCAGCTTATGGGCCTTGATCAGTTCCTGCATCAGCTCGGGGGTCAGCTCGCGCTGGTCCTGGAGGTAGATGGAGGCGCGCATTTCCGGCGGCAGCAGGCCGGTGAGGGAGAAGAGCAGGAAGGTGACGCCCAGCGCCACCAGCGGCAGCATCAAAGCCCTTTTAAGCAGGAACTTCCTCATCAGCTCTCCGCCTTTTCGCCGTCACGCATCTTCTGGTAAAGCTCGTCGAATCTGGGTGTGAGTTTAATGAAGGCGGCCATGACTTCCGGGTCGAAGTGCTCCGGCTTCATCCGGTCGTCGCCCTTCGTGATTATGCCCACCGCCCCGTCGTGGTCGTAGTTGGGCTTGTAGACGCGGGAATTACGCAGCGCGTCGTAGCAGTCGCAGACGGCCGTTATCCGCGCCTCTAAGGGGATCTCCGCGCCTTTGAGCCCTTCCGGGTAGCCGGTGCCGTCCCAGCGTTCGTGGTGGTAGAGCGCTATGCGCCTGCCGAACTCCAGGTGGGGATGGTCGCCTATGATCATGGCGCCGAAGGTGGTGTGCTTCTTCATCTCCTCCATTTCCTCCGGCGTGAGGCGGCCGGCTTTCTTGAGGATATGGCTGGGGATATGCACTTTCCCCACGTCGTGCAGCGTGGCCTGGCTCCGGATCAGCTCGGTGAATTTCTCGGACTGGTTCAACTCGCGCGCCATCAGGCCGGCGTATTCCCCCACCCGCATGATGTGGTTGCCCGTGTCTATGTCGTTGGCCTCGGCGGCGCGGGCCAGCGCCAGGATGAGGTATTCGAAGGCGTTCTCGTATTCGGCCGAGCGTAGGATATTCCCTATCCTCAGCAGCATCTCCGCCTGGTCGAAGGGTTTGGAAAGGAATTCCTCGGCCCCGGCCTCCATGCCTTTCAGCTTGTTTTCCTTCGAGTCCAGCGAGGTGACCATGATCACCGGGATATGGGAGAGCTGCGGGTCGGATTTTATCTTTTTGCAGAGCTCGTGGCCGTTCATGACTGGCATGTTGATGTCCAGGAGCACCAGGTCCACGGGCTTGGCGGCCAGCACCGCCAGCGCCTCCCGGCCGTTCAGCGCGGTCATGGTCTCATAGCCGTGCGGGCGCAGCAGCGCCTCCAGGAGGTCCAGGTTGAAATCCTCGTCGTCTACGCAGAGGATGCGGTGTGAGCGTTTCATATTTGCAATCCCGTCAAATTGCCGCGCGCCGCTTTTAATTCCTGCTATTCTCCGCCTTCGTCCAGCCGGCTATTACTTTAAGAGTGAGGCGGGCGCAGCCTAAGAAGTCTTTGAGGTCCAGGTATTCGTGGGTGGTGTGAACGTCGCGCATACCGGTGGAGAGGATGGGGGCTTTTATGCCGTGGCCGTACAGGATATTGCCGTCGGTGCCGCCGCCGGAGGCGGAGGGTTTCATTTTGAGGCCTTCTTCGCGCATGGCGGCGGCTATGAGCGGGAGGACGGGATTGGTCTTGTCTATGCGCAGGTGCGGGAATTTCTGCTCCAGGAGGAATTCGTAGCGCGGCGTTACGACCTTCCCGTCGGCTATAATCCTTATTTTTTTGACGGCTTTCCTGAGGCAGTCTTCCATGTGCCTGGTCTGTTTCCGCAGTTTGGCCGGGTCGTGGCTGCGGGCTTCGCCGGAGAGTTCTACCAGCGGCGGGATGATGTTGATGGCGTTGCCGCCGGAGATGAAGCCTATATTAGCGGTAGTCTGTGAGTCTATGCGGCCGAGTTTCATGCAGGCTATGGCGCTGGAAACCACTTTTATGGCGGAGATGCCTTTTTCGGGAGCTACGCCGGAATGGGCGGCGGCGCCGTAGACTTTTATTTCCATGCTGTCGGCGGCGGGGGCGCTGGTTATCACGTTCTCCAGGCCCTGTTCATTGTCGAAGATGAGGCCGTAGCGGGAGCGGAGTTTTGAGTAGTCGAGGTATTTGGCGCCCATGAGGGCCATTTCTTCGCTGATGGTGAAGACGGCTTCTATGGGCGGGTGCGGGATCTTATTCTCGTCGAGGGTTTTTATGACTTCGAGTATGATGGCTATGCCTGCTTTGCAGTCGGCGCCGAGTATGGTAGTTCCGTCGGAAGTTATGCGGTCCCTGGTGACATGGGGGTGGACATTGTCCGCTGGCCCTACAGTGTCCATGTGGGCGGAGAGGAGGAAGGGTTCGCCGGGGGCCGTGCCGGGGAAGCGGGCTATCATATTGCCGGTTTCGCCGCCTATTTTGCGGCCGGCTTCGTCTATGTGCACTTCGGCGCCCATGAACTTCAGCAGTATGGAGAGACGGCGCGCTATGGCGCCCTCTTTGCCGGAGAGGGAGGTTATCCTGGCGAGGTCGCAGAACAGCTGCACCATCCGCTTTTCATTGATCGCAGGCGTCATCTCTCTATTATTTAAATTTTAAAGCGCGTTTACAATGAATATTCCACCTAAGAAGCTGCGAAGGCGGGCCCCTTTTTTGTACAATTGAGTCATGAACTTCCTGAAAAAACAACTGGTTCTGGTTTTTGCGGCGCTGGCGCTGGGGGCTTGTGCCCACAAGCAGCCAGCCGCTACCGGGCAGCCGCCCGCTGAGCAGGTCTATTATGTCAACGCCGGGCCCTTTAAAAGCATGCAGTTCCCCCCGACTCCCGTGGCCGGCTCGATGCAGCAGGAGGCCGATATAGCGGCCGTGCTTTCCTGGCAGAACAAGCGCACCGAGGCCGACTGCGCCAAATCCTCCCGCACCGCCGCCGAAACCTACGATTCCTTTTGGGCCCCTAAAAGCCCCTTCCCTGAACCGCTGCCGTCGGAAGTGAAGGCCTTCTTCGAGCGGCTGGCCTCGGATCTGGAGGCAGCCGTAAATATTATGAAAAACCGCTTTCAGCGTCCCCGCCCCTTCATGGCATACACCGAAGCGATGCCCTGTATAAAGAAAAGCAAGGGTTTCTCCTACCCCAGCGGACATACCGTCTTCTCCAGGGTTTTCGCCGGCGTACTCACGGCTATTGTGCCTGAGCGGAAGGTGGAATTCTTCGCCAAGGCCGATGAGATCTCCAGGGACCGCGTCATCGGCGGCGTGCATTATCCGTCCGACATAACAGCCGGCAAGGCTTTCGCCGACCTCTACCACGCCGAGCTCCTCAAATCCGAAGCCTACCTGAAAGACATAGAAAAGATGAAAAAGCTGCTGGCCAGGTAGAAAGCCTTTAGCCTTTAGCCTTAAGCCTTTATCCTTTCCTCCATCTTCCCCCTCCGCGTCCCCTCCCCCCTTTAGCCTTTAGCCTTAAGCCTTTAGCCTTTCCTTCGGGCTGCCGGCCCTGCGCCTGCGGCGGCCGGCCGCCTTCCAGCGACAGGTCTATCTTTCCCTCCGCCGTATCCACCGCGGCTATCATAACTTTCACCTTCATGCCCGGCTTCAGGCCGTTCACCCGCAGGAGGCCTTCCGCCCCGGTATCGCCCAGCAGCACGAAAGCCCCGCTGTCGATGATGGTGGTAACCGCCCCGTCCATGATCGAGCCGACCAGTTCCTTCATCATCTCGGCGCGCATGATATCCACCGACTTATGTTCGGCGTCGGCGGCCGCGCGCTCCCGCTCGGAGCAATGGACGCCGGCTTTATCCAGGGGCAGCGCCCCGAAGTTCTCCTTCCTGCCCTCCATCAGCGCTTTGACAGCGCGGTGCGTCAGCAGGTCCGGGTAGCGGCGGATGGGCGAAGTGAAGTGCGAATAGAAGCGCGTAGCTATGCCGAAATGCCCTTCGGACTCCGGAGAGTAAACCGCCTGGCGCATGCTGCGCACCATCAGCGAGTTTATCAGGTTGGACAGCGGGTGGCCCGCCGCCTGCCGCAGCACGTCCTGCAGGCCCTTCGCCGCATTGGGCCCCTCTATATGCCCGGCGGTCAGGCCGAGTTCGCCCAGCGCCGCGGAAAGATTCTTAAGCTTGAGTGGATCCGGGTTATCGTGCCGGCGGTGCAGGAAAGGCCTTTTGGCGGCGTAAAGCTCGGTCGCAACCGCCTCGTTCGCCAGCAGCATGAATTCCTCTATCAGGCGGTGGCTCTTGAGCCGGGGCCGGAGGCTTACGCCCAGGGGCCTGCCGTGCGGGTCGGCGTTGATCCTGTATTCCGGCAGGTTGAAATCCAGCGCGCCGCGGGCGACGCGCCGCTTATAGAGCAAGTCGGTAAGTTCGCCCATCCTGCCGACGGCCTCGCCTATGGACTTGTGCACGTCCGGCACCTTGCCGCCTTCGAGCAAAGTCTGGATCTCCTCGTAAGTGAAGCGCCGCCACGAGCGGATGACCGTCTGCGCGAGGCGGCGCTTGGCGACCTTGCCCGCGGAGTTGATATCCATGAACACGGACATAGTCAGGCGTTCCTGCCGCGGCACCAGGCTGCAGAGATTGTCCGAGAGGGCCGGGGGCAGCATGGGCACCACGCGGTCCGGCAGGTAGACGCTGGTGGCGCGCGCGTAGGCCTCGGCGTCCAGGGCGGTGCCGGTCTTGACGTAATGGGCCACGTCGGCGATATGCACACCCAGGCGCAACAGACCGCCTCCGAGGTCCTCCAAAGAGACCGCGTCGTCGAAGTCCTTGGCGTCGGCGCCGTCTATGGTGCAGATGGGCAGGTCTATCAGGCTCTCCCTTTCCTGCCACTGCGCCGGTTCCAGGCGCGCGCCGAAACTTTCGGCCTGCTCTATCACTTCCGGCGGGAAAGTTTCCGTGATTCCGCGCGCGCGGAGTATGGAGTCTATGCGGGCGCGCATGTCGCCGGGGTCGCCCAGGATCTCCTTCACCAGGCCCGCAGCGCCGGCGCCAGGGGTCGGCCAGCGCGTGACTTCCAGCACAGCGAAGGCGCCCTCTAGCGGGACTACTTTCGGGGCGAAGCCGCTTACCAGGGCCGGCGGGGCATTGCCTTTTTCCGGGAACAGCGCCCAGTCGTTCTTAACGCGCTTGAGGATGCCCACTATCGAGGTGCGCGCGCGCTTTACCACGGAGATGATCTCCCCGGCCAGGCGGCCGGTCTTTTCGGGCCTTACGCGCGCCTGTACGCGGTCGCCGTCCATGGCCAGGTCCAGCCCGCGGCCGCGGATGAACACGTCTTCCACGCCCGGCTTCTCAGAGAGCAGGAAAGCGAAGGTGCCTTTATGCTGTATTACGCCTTCGACTATAGCTTCGTGTCCGCCTGAAGCTCCGCGGGTTTCTTTTTTCTTCCAATGTTGTTTCATCTTTTTCCTTATCCGTTAGTTCTTAAATTTTACAAAATTCCCTTTTTAAAATCCGCAGATTACGCAGATGAACGCAGATAAAATCTACTTAATCCTTACCACTTAATCCTTAATCCTTTACCACTATGTTTGAGTCCGGCAGCAGCGGACAAAGTGGCCGGGATTTATTTCCGCATACTCCGGGCGTCTTCCCAGGCAGGCCTGTTCGGCGCGCGGGCAGCGGTCAGAGAAGACGCAGGCCAGGGGCTCCGGGCCGCCGCCGTTGCCGCCGCGCCTTTCCTCCAGCACGGTTTTTTTTGAAGGGTCGGGGTCCGGCACGGCCGAAAGCAGCAGCCTGGTATAGGGATGGCGGGTATCGCGGAAAAGCTCCGCCGCCGGAGCGTATTCCACCACGCAGCCCCTGTACATCACGGCTACGAAATCGCACAGGTAGCGGACGGCTGCCAGGTCATGTGAAATAAAGATGTAGGAGATGCCTAATTCCTTCTTGAGCTCGTTGAGGAGGTTCATGATCTGGGCCTGGATCGAAATGTCCAGGCTGGAGATGGGCTCGTCGGCCAGGATTATCCCGGGGCCGGTGGCCAGCGCCCTGGCTATGGCGACCCGCTGTCTCTGGCCGCCGGAGAACTCGTGGGGGTATTTCCACAGCGCATCGGCCTTCAGGCCCACTTTTTCAAGGAGCGCCGCCGCTGTCTTTTCATCGCCCTCTATTTTCTCCCCGGCCACCCTGAGCGGCTCCAGGACTATGTCTTTTACCTTCATGCGCGGGTTAAGGCTGGAATATGGGTCCTGGAAAACCATCTGCACGCCGCGCCGCGCCTTCCGCAGTTCCGCGCCGGAAAGCGAGGAAAGCTCCCTGCCGTTCAGCGTGACGCGCCCGGAGTCGGGTTTCTCTATGCCCAGGATAAGTTTTGCGAGGGTGGTCTTGCCGGAGCCGGATTCCCCGACTATGCCCAGAGTCGTATTCTTTTCCAGCGCCAGGGAAACCCCGTCCACGGCGGTAAAGAGCTGGCCGCCGGAGCTGAAAAGCCCCCCCTCCTTGCGGTAGCGCTTGGTCACATTGTCGATGTCGAGTATTACGGGCATTAGGGTCCGCTGAGCCAGCATTTCGAGCCGCGCCTTTCTCCAGATTTAAATTCAGGCGGCTCGGCCGAGCGGCATTTCTCGAAAGCCTCGGGGCACCTCGGCGCGAAGGTGCAGCCCGGCAGGTCCGCGTCGAAGCTCGGAGGCAGGCCCTCGATGGTCTTAAGCGGTTCGCCGGGCCTGTCGCTCATTTTAGGCAGCGAGTTGAGCAGGGCGCGGCTGTAGGGATGGGAAGGGTTTTTGAAAAAAGCTCCCGCTGGCCCGCGCTCCATCACCCGCCCGGCATAAAAGACCAGCACGTAGTCCGCGCGCTGGGCCACGATGCCGAGGTTGTGCGTTATAAGAGCCAGCGCCATGCCGCTCTCTTTTTTCAGCGAGTCGATCAGGTCCAGGATCTGCGCCTGCACGGTGACGTCGAGGGCCGTGGTGGGCTCGTCGGCTATAACCAGGTCCGGGCCGCAGGCCAGCGCCATGGCTATCATCACGCGCTGGCGCATACCGCCGGAGAAATTATGCGGGTATTGGCTGAGGCGGGTCCCGGCGTCGGTTATCCCTACTTTCTCCAGCAGCTTTTCACAGGCCGGCAGGGCCTCGGCGTAAGAAAGCCCTTTATGCTCCATCAGGGGCTCCGCCAGTTGCAGGCCTATGGTCAGCACCGGGTTGAGCGAGGTCATCGGCTCCTGGAAGACCATGGAGATCCCGGCCCCGCGCACCCCGCGCAGCTCCTCTTCCGTAAGGGCCGCCAGGTCTTTCCCGCCGTAGAGTACGCTGCCGGAGTCTATCTTCGCGCCGGGGGGCAGCAGGCGCACCACGGAGAGCGCGCCTATGGTCTTGCCGGAGCCGGATTCCCCCACAATGGCCAGGGTCTCTCCCGGATAGATGCGAAAGCTTACCCCGCGCAATATCCTGGTGGGCTCCCCGTCGCGCGAGACGGATACGGAGAGGTCCCTGACTTCCAGGAGGGGGGCGGTTTTGTCCGTCATCTTAGGGTTTCGTCCCCGTTTATTTTAAGGCTCTTGAAAAGCGCGCAGGCGCCCTGCGGGTTCCCGCCGGCGAAGCCGCCCAGGAAAAATTTCTGGGCCGGCGCGTCCATGGCGGCGGAGGCGTCCAGGCGGAAGACAGGGATAAAAGTTTTTCTGTTCATGGCGTAAGAAACGGAGAAATAATTCCCGTCGCGCTCGAAGCGAAGCACCTTGAGCTTTTTCGGCAGGTCGAAGGGCTTCCCGCCCGGCAGGTAAAAAAGCGTGAGGGCGTCGTCCGGGGGCCTGGGGCCGTTCTGGCGCTGCACCAGCACCTTGAGCGCCGC
>CAMTWW010000174.1:0-1613 GCA_947085555.1 uncultured Elusimicrobia bacterium
CTGCGCCCTGGGCGCCGGCGCCATTGTGATGGACGTGCTGGCCTCCAACGACGGCCGCGCCGACCATGAGAAGATAGAGCGCATCCGCCAGCTCCGCCCGGATATGCTGCTGCTCTCCGGCGGTACCGATGGCGGCACCATCACACATGTGGTGGAACTCGCCCAGTTCCTGAAGGCCGCCGATCCCAGGCCGCGCCTTGGCGCCTCCTACAAACTGCCGGTGATCTATGCCGGCAACAATAAAGCCCACGCCCAGATAAAAGAGATCCTCGGCGACCGCACCGCCCTGATAATAACGGAGAACATCCGCCCAACCCTGGAGAAAGAGAACCTGATGCCGGCCCGGCACAAGATCCACGACATCTTCCTGGAGCACGTGATGCAGCAGGCCCCGGGCTACCCGCGCCTGATGAAGATGGTGGGCGCCCCCATCATGCCCACTCCCGCCGCCGTGGGCACGATGACCGAGAAATTCGCCAAGGCCAATAAGTTCAACGTCCTGGCCGTGGACATCGGCGGGGCCACTACCGACGTCTTTTCCGTCTTCTCCGGGGTTTTCAACCGCACCGTGAGCGCCAACCTGGGCATGAGCTACTCCATCTCCAACGTGATGGCGGAGGCGGGCCTGGCCAATATCCTGCGCTGGCTGCCTTTCGACATGGAGGAGCAGGACCTCAGGAACCGCCTGAAGAACAAGATGATCAGGCCCACCACCATCCCGCAGACGGTGGAGGACCTGCAGATAGAGCACGCGGTCGCGCGCGAAGCGCTGCGCCTGGCTTTCGACCAGCACAAGGCGCTGGCCGTGGGCCTGAAGGGCGTGCAGCAGGAGCGCTCCATCTCCGACGCTTTCGACCAGACTTCCTCCGGGGCCAGCCTCATCAATGTGATGCTGCTGGACTATGTGATAGGGTCGGGCGGCATCCTCGCGCATTCCCCCCGCCGCACCCAGTCCATGCTTATGATGATAGACGCCTACCAGCCGGAGGGCGTCACCAGCATGGCCGTGGATTCCATCTTCATGATGCCGCACCTGGGCGTGCTGGCGCAGATAAGCGAAAAAGCCGCGCTGGACGTGTTCTACCATGACTGCCTGGTGCGGCTGGGCACCTGCCTGGCCCCTAAGGGCCTGGGCAAGGAAGGTCAGCATATCATGGATTGGGAAGTGATAGGCTCCGACGGCAGGAAGCAGCTGGGGCAGCTGCGTTTCGGCGACATAATCCATGTGCCGTTCGCTTCGCCCAAGGCCAGGCTGATCGCCAAGCCCGTGAAAGGCTTCGACATGGGCGCCGGCTCCGGCAACCGCGTGGAGGCCGGGATAGAGGGCGGCGTGGTAGGCCTGGTGCTGGACGGCCGGGGCAGGCCCTTCAACCTGTCCAAGGAGACTGCCAAGCGCCGCGACGACCTGAACAAGTGGTACAAAGCGATGGGGATGTACCCGGTGTAACAGCAGGGTAGAGGGTGTAGGGTTCAGGGTAGAGGGTAGAGGGTGTAGGGTAGAGGGTAGAGGGTGTAGGGTAGAGGGTAGAGGGTAGAGGCATAAGGAACTCCTTCAACCCTATACCCTAGACCCTGAACCCTCTACCCTGAACCCTCTACCCTGAACCCTCTAC
>CAMTWW010000175.1:0-3627 GCA_947085555.1 uncultured Elusimicrobia bacterium
CATGCCTGATTGATCGGGCTTTCCGGAGACTCCGAAAACCTATCACATATACCAATCAATCTTGCATTAAGCCGCTTATCACCGAGATCGGCATCCGCAAGCTCTTCGGCCGCCCAACCCGTCTGGTGCTTAGTCTTCATTTTAATCTCCTTGTTAAGGAAGCATTTACACGCCTCCTGTAATATATGTATATTATACATCTATTATGCCGAAAAGGAAACATTAATGAAAGATATAATGAAAGACATGCGAGATAGACGGAACGCGCTCGTGAAAGAGCTCGCGCAATACTACAGTATTGTTAGGGGTTCTATTACCAGCGTTTGCGCCAAATGCAGCAGGGCAAACTGCATCTGTGATAAACACACACCACGAAAAGCGTATCGGCTCACGTATAAAGACAGCCAACAAAAAACGCAAATCGTATACGTTCCGCGAAGCCGGCTGCCCGAGATCAAGGGAATGATCGCTAATTACTCCAAATCAAGAAAGATTTTGGAGCAACTCATCGAAACTAATATTCGGATTTTCAGGAACGGTGATGGGAATTAATCAGCGGCATCACACTTGTGGGTAATAGAAAGCTCACGGAACCGTGCTTGCGGCTTTCCCGCACACGGCTCTTCAGGAAACCCTCCCCGCCTCGCAGGCAAGTTTTGGCCCAGGTTTTGTTGACTTCCATTAATTTCCAGTTCAGAGTCTGGAGGAAGTGTCCCCTGTCCAGCGGTTTTCCTGTAAGCCCCTTCGCTCCATCCCAGTTACGGGGTTTCATCACTACTATGAGCTTATCCGACTCCCATCATACCATCTGTGTTATCTCGCCGTTTATAGGCTTGTATACCACATACCTTTTCAGGAGTATTATGGGTCTCCCAAGTTCCTATATCACCCTTTTAATATCGTGCAACGGCCTTCGACCCCGTCGGGCTCCCAAATCCTTGCCTGCTTACGGATTTGTGAGTGCTGTCTTCCTCATGGTTGAACTGAGTCGACCGCCGACACTAGTCGATTTCGGGGCTCAATACCTTCACTTGCGTTGTTGCCCGACATTCCAATCCCCTTAGCTTCACGATGACAGGTTACCCCATCAGGTGTAAGGTTCTGTTCTGATGTGTTCGCTAAACTTTCATCAGGTTGGATTTTCTGCCTATGTGTAGAAAACCACACAGACAGGTCACCAACTGGATAACATAAACTTCTTGGCGTACTCAACCGCCGACACGTGTCAATTTCGGGGCTCCATACCTTCACTTGCGTTGTTGCCCGACATTCCAATCCCCTTAGCTTCACGATGACAGGTTACCCCATTAGGTGTAAGGTTCTGTTCTGATGTGTTCGCTAAACTTTCATCAGGTTGGATTTTCTGCCTATGTATAGAAACTTACACAGACAGGTCACCAACTGGCTAATATAAACTTCTTGGCGCACTAAAGACCTGACCCCTTCCCCTTGTATCTGGGGGCATTTATGACGACAGCCGCCCCCGGGGGGGCGGCTGTTTTTCGGGGCAACGGCGGCGTGGCTACAGGGCGTTTATAAGCTGGCAGGTGGGGCGCAAACCCATGAGTTCCAGTTCGGGGCTCGGGTTGATGCAATGGAGCTGGTTGCGCTCGGTGCCACCGTCGGAATCCGGCTGGTCCAACTCGAGCGTCCTGGTCTTAATGCCTTCATCGTTCTTCTCTTTAACTTTGAGGGCCGCATAGAGCGCCTTGGAAAATTCACGGTTACCGCCGGAGCCGTAGGACTCCATGCCCATGAATTTCCAGCCGCCGGCCGGATTGATAGCGCAGGCATAACGGGCCTTGCCGGCCTGGGAATTGGGCGGCGCGGTGAGGGCGAAGCTTTTGAAGCAGGTTAAGCCGGCGCCTACTTCGTAGATATAGCCATGACCGCCGGCCATCAGCACTTTTTTGGGTTGGACATTTAAGGAGTTGATCAGCAGTTCGGCGAAAGCCGGGCTTTTCAGATCCACCGGGGCGGTGATCGGTTTGGCGGCTTTCGCCACCATGTCCGGAGTAATAGATTTCTGCGGTTCAGGAACCACAGTCTGTGTTTCCCGCGTCAGTTTTGCCACATCTTTTAAGCTTATCTTTTCAAGTTCCAGCGCGTTAACGCCGCCTGAAGTTACCGCGATCGCAATTATCATCATTACTATTCTGTTCATTTTGTTTTTCTCCGTTACCGTTTAGAATTAAAGGACTTTATCTCTAACCGCATCCCAGTCGCCACCGGGGCTATTCGCGCATCTTTGTAACTATGAAGCTCCAGGTGTCTACGGCTATCGCCGAGGAGGTGTAGCCGGACTTGAACTTTGTCCCCAGGCGGCGGAGGGTTTCCGTGTATATCACATAATTGAGGCCGTAGTTGGAATCCCACTGCCCGTTCACGTTGAAGGCCAGCTCTATCTTCTCTATTTCCAGCGTGTTATAGGTAAGCGCCTGCGAGGGGAGGAAGATAAGGCCGTCGGTGCCGTAGTTGGTGTACTGCGAGAGCTCCCCGCTTATGTAGCCGATCCCGTTCCACTCCGGCTTCAGCTTTATCTGCCGCTCTGCCGTCATGGAATTGGCGTTGCCGCCGTTTAACGGTATCAGCTTGTAATGCACTTTCACATAGGCGTTCACATGGTCGGCCTTGCCGGCCAGTATGCCTTTCGGCGTATAGCCTATAACGTACTTGTAGCCGCTCAACATTGTGTTCACTTCAGCCAGGACCACCGGGCCCGGGCTGAGCGAGACGGCCACCGCGCTCTGGTTCATATAGCCCGGGGGATAATTAGAGGCGGAAGCCGCCGTGACCGAAAACGCCGCTATCGCGAGTGTTATAAGGAAACCTGATATCTTTTTCATTAATGCCTCCGTGATCTTTCTGGTACTGTTATAGTTTCTCAAAAAACACACGGTCCTTTATAGAGGCTAAAGGCCCCGTGATAGGAATCAAATGGCCCGGTCTGCCTGGGTCATTTGGCGCGGCCAATAGCCCCACGGGATAGGCCCTTTGGCCTTATTAAAAAAAGAAAGGACCGTCCGCCTTAGGCGGATGGCCCTTCCTTGCGGCTATAGCTATTACTTCTTCAGCACCGCGCCCAGCGTTTCCTGCAGCGCCTCGAAACTGTACGGCTTCGCCAGCACCGGCCGGCCGGTCTTCTCCAGCTCCTCCCCGCCGCTGGAGCCGGAGATGAAGATCCAGCGCTTTTCCAGTTCCGGTTTAAGCGCTATGGCCCATTTGAACAGGTCCAGGCCGTTCTGGCCGGGCAGCCTGTAGTCGCATAATACCGCGTCGTAGCTACCGGTCTCGAGTTTTTTCCTTCCCGTTTCGGCATCCCGCGCCGTGTCGGGGGAGAGGTTCAGCAGGCGCAGTATCCTTACCGTGACGTCCATCACGCACTGCTCGTCGTCTATGATCAGGACGCGCTGGCCTTTCAGGAGCTGGGTGAGGGGGGGACGTTACTTAAGTGCGCCAAGAAGTTTATGTTATCCAGCTGGTGACCTGTCTGTGTAAGTTCTATAACATAGGCAGAAAATCCAACCTGATGAAAGTTTAGCGAACACATCAGAACAGAACCTTACACCTGATGGGGTAACCTGTCATCGTGAAGCTAAGGGGATTGGAATGTCGGGCAACAACGCA
>CAMTWW010000176.1:0-4900 GCA_947085555.1 uncultured Elusimicrobia bacterium
GTCATAGACGGCCGGGTTCGTCTCTATGCATTTTTTCAGGAACTTGCGCGCTTTCTTGCCGCGGCCGTAGGCCTTGAACCAGCTGCGCTGCACGGCGTACCAGCGGCCCTGCAGGCCGTAGGCGCTGCCCATGAAGAAATACGCCTGGTCCAGGTCGCGCCCTTCCTTCACCATCTTTTTTGAAAGCTCAATGGCCTTCTCGGAATTGGAAAGGAACTCCTTTTCCACGTCCTTAAGGGCGGACTCCATGTCGAAATTCTGCGAGTAGCGCCACCAGGAAAGGGCGGCCAGCGCGCAATAGCCGGCCGGGCTCTCCGGGTCCAGTGCCGTCACTTCGCGGAACCTGGCCTCGGCCTTGTCAAATTCCAGCCGGTACATAAGGGCTATCCCGATCTCGTAGCGCTCGTCGGCGCCGGGGCTCAGTGTGAAGGGCCTGGTGGAAACCCGCAGGTCTACCAGCGCCGGGCCGAGTCCGTCCTCGTCCGCGGAAGGGGCGGCAGCCCCGCCCGGGGGCGCCTCCTGTGTGGGCTGCGCCGCGGCGGGACAGCATAAAGCCAGAGAGAGGATCAGAAATATTTTCATAATCTTCGCTACTCTATACTATCTAAACTGTTAAGGATACCGCAAGGAGCCCCAGCACCGCCAGCGAGGCCAGCGCGAAATATTTTTCGCCGCTCCGCCAGTAGCCGTAGACGAGCATTCCCACGCGGGCCGCCGGTGTGAGCAGCAGGGCCAGGACGCCGGCCCTGAGCAGGCCGGCGCCGAGCCGGGAGCCGCTCAGGGAGAACCCGAAGCCAAGGAGAAGCAGCGACAGGCTCAGGAACACCCCGGCCAGCAGGGTGCGCTGTATCAATTTCGCAAAATCCTTGTCGCTGAAACTTTCCGTTTTCATATGGCCTTCACCAGCATTTTGACCGCGACCAGCAGGGTGAGCGCAGAAAACACCAGCTGCAGCTTCTCAGACCTTACTTTGTAAAGCGCGTAGATCCCGAGGAAAGAACCGAGAAGCACGCCCGCTACGATCAAGGCGGTCAGTTCGATCGGGATAAGGCCTTCGCGAAAATATATACAGGCGCTGGCCGCGGCCGATACGCCTATTATAAAATTGCTCGTCGCCGCCGCGGCCTTCATAGGCACGCCGCAAAGTAGGTTCATGACCGGAACCTGCACTACTCCGCCGCCTATGCCAAGCAGCCCGGACAGGGAACCCGCAAAAAAGGAGAGAAAAGAAGCCGGCCTTATATTTTTGACCCGGTAGCGGGTCTGCACGCCGGCCGCCTGGTCGAAAAAAGCGGAATCCAAAGAGGAGGCCGCGCCGGCGGCCGCCGGCGTTTGAAACGCGCTTTTTTTCAAAGAGCGGCGGCCTTTCAGGAACATCATGACCGAGACCGGAAAAAGCGTCAGCGCGAACAGGAGCTGCACCGTGCCGCCGGGGATACGGCTGGAGATGAGCGCGCCGGCTATCGACCCCAGGACCGTCGTGACCTCAAGCGTTATCCCCAGCCTTATATTTGCCAGCCCGCGCTCTACGTTCACCGCGGCCACCGCGCTGGAAGCGGCCACAATGGCGACCAGCGAAGCCGCTACCGCCTGGTGGATGGGGAGCTTCAGGGCGAGCACCAGGAAAGGAACCATAAAGATCCCCCCGCCTACGCCCAGCGCCGAGCCGAGCAGGCCGATGAAAACCCCGGAAAGGAGCAGGATCGAAGAATTAAAAAAAGTGAATTCTATCACGGTCGGAGGGTCAGCTGCCGCCCTTCTCCAGGTTTTGCAGGAAGGTCCTGGCTTCGGCCTCGCCTATATCGAAAGCCCTCTCGCATTTGGCCCCGTCGAACTCCAGCAGACCGAGGCCAAGGTTCACCGGCGGCTTTATCATATGGACGTCGGGCTCCGAGTTCAGAAAGACGCGGGACTCGTAGATCTTCTGTGTGTGCAGGGCCAGCATGCGGCGCGCCCTCCGCTCGAAATAGCCGACCGGGCCCTTGCCCTGAAAATCCATATCCTCCGGGCGGGAATTTCCTATCATTATCACGGTGCGGCAGCCTTCGAAGAGGCTCAGGTTTATGGTGGCGATGCCGATCACGCCGCCGTCCACCAGGTTGTGTTTGCGGCCGTGCTCCTCCACCGGCACCGGCGGGAAGATCATCGGGATCGAGCAGCTGGCCACCAGCGCGTCGATAAAAGACAGGTTATGGCTCTGCGTGGAGCCGTCGAAGCGGACTATGTAGGGCAGCTTCATTTCCACCGCGTGGCTGATAACGTAAAATTTTATATTGCGCGGGAACTGCGGGCCGCTTTTCACCAGCCAGCCGTTGAGCAGCGCGTAGAGGGACTTGTTCGAGAAAAGAGTGAGCTTCGCCAACTGGTTCTGGAAAAAGAAGTTCACCTTGTTCGCGAGGCTGCCTTCGTGCTGCTGGTAAAGCTGCAGCGGGATATTGTAATACCTCGGCTTGAGGCTCAGAATGGTCTCCGGCTTCATGTCGCGCCAGACCTGGCGCAGTTCCCCGGTCTTGTTGTAGCAGTAGGCCGCGCCGTTCAGGGCGCCCACGCTGAAGCCGGCCACCACGTCGAAATGCAGGCCCTGGCGCACCAGTTCCGCCAGCGCACCCGACTGCCAGGAACCCAATGCGCCCCCGCCGCACAGAAAAAGCCCCACCGGCCGCTTGAACTTGAACATATCGCTTTTGATATCCCTGAGTAAATTAATAGAATGTATTGTAGCAAAATTGCCCCGCCGTGATTCCGAAGCTCTGCTCGTGGCGCTTCGCCACTTTCTGGTGCCGCCATCAGGGCTATGCTATCAGGGCGGCCGGCGCGGGAAAGGACCCTCTCGAATGAAGGATGGTTTCAGCCGCAACTTCCGGACAGGACGGAGATTCTTCAGGAACGCGGCGGCGCTGTTTGTTTTCTGGCTGGCCCTGTCCGGCGAATTCACGCCGCTCCTGCTGCTTTCCGGCGCCGCGGCGGCCGGGCTTACGGCGGCGCTGGCCGGAAGCGACCCGCAGAAGCCGGCTATCGGCATCGGTTTTCTGGCAAGGTTCCTCGCCTATCTCCCCTGGCTTTTCTGGCAGGTAGCCCTTTCGAACCTGGACATAGCCTACAGGGTGCTGCACCCGCGCAGGCCTATAGACCCCAGGATCCTCAGGATAAAAAACCCGTGCCGCACGCACCTGGGATCGGTGATACTCGCCACCTCCATAACCCTCACTCCCGGCACCGTCACCATAGACGCCGACGAAGAGGAGCTTATGGTGCATGCCGTCACCGAGGAAGCCGCCCGGTTCCTCCTGGGCGGGGAGATGCAGGCGCGGGTACTCCGCATCGAGGGGGGCGCGGATGTTTGAGGCAGCCGCCCTTGTAATAGCGCTGGCGGTCGCCCTGGCCCTGCGCAGGGCCGTCCTCGGGCCCAGCATCTACGACAGGATACTGGCGGTGAACGTGATCGGCACCAAAACCGTCGCCCTGCTGGCGCTCATAGGCTTCATTAACGGCCGCCCCCATTTTCTGGACATAGCGATAACTTATGCCCTTATTAATTTTATAGCCACCATAGCTTTCCTCCACTACAAGGAAAAGGGGGACCTGCGCATATGACCGCCGACATCGCCGGACTGCGCCTGCTGGCGACCGCCGCCCTGCTGGCGGCGGGCAGCCTGCTGATGCTGGCCGCCTCGGTCGGGATACTGCGCTTTCCGGATTTTTACTCCCGCATACACCCGGCGGGAAAATCAGATACCCTGGGAATTACCTTCATCCTGCTGGGGCTTATGGTCCATGAAGGTTTCACGCTGGTCAGCCTCAAGCTCCTGCTTATAATGGCCCTTACGCTGATAGCCTCCCCGACGGCCACCCACGCCCTGTCCAAGGCCGCCTTTCTGGCCGGGCTCAAGCCCTGGAAAAAGGAAAAAGATGGCGCTTAAATTCTCGCTCCTTTTCCTGCTGGTGCTCTGCGCGGCGGCGGCCGTCAGGATGAAAGACCTGCTCGGCGCGGTGATAATGCTCTGCGCCTACAGCCTGGTGATGACCCTCATCTGGACCCTGCTCAACGCCGTGGACGTGGCGCTTACCGAGGCGGCCGTCGGCGCGGGTATAGTGACCGTGCTGATGATAGCCGCGCTGGGCCGTACCGGGAGCCAGGAGGAAAACCCGCCGCCCGCCGCCCTCAACCCTCAGCCCTCAGCCCTCGCAGTTGTCCGCCGCGCCCTGCCGCTGCTGGTAGTGCTCCTGACCGGCGCCCTGCTGATTTACGGCACACTGGACATGCCGGATTACAGCTCCCCCTGCTCGCCGGCCAACCTGCATGTAGCCTCCCGCTATATAGCCGGCTCCGTGCCGGAAACAGGCATAGCTAATTTCGTCACCGCTATCCTTACCGCCTACCGGGGCTTCGACACCTTCGGCGAAATCGTGGTCATTTTCACTGCCGCGGCCGGCGCTTTGCTGATACTCGGCAAAGGCGGGAAAAAATGAGCGGCCGCGGCGGGAACCTTATAATCAGGACGGTAAGCGGCTTCCTGATACCGTTCATCCAGCTCTTCGCCCTCTATCTTATAGCCCACGGGGACCTGGGGCCGGGCGGCGGCTTCCAGGGCGGGGCTATTTTCGCCGCCAGCCTGATACTTTACGCCATAGTTTTCGGCCTGGACGAGCGCAGGGAGAAACTTTACGAAAAAGCCGCCGGCATAATGGCCGCCGCCGGGGTGCTTATATTTGGCGGGATAGGGCTCCTCTGCATGGCGGCCGGCGGCGCTTTCCTGCAATATTCCAGCCTGCTGCCCGGCGATGCAAAAACGGCCTATCACCTGGGCATCTACGGGGTGGAGATAGGCGTCGGACTGGCGGTGGCCGGGGCCCTGCTGCTGCTTTTCATTAAAACCGCCGGGAGCCGCGATGATTGAAC
>CAMTWW010000177.1:0-1710 GCA_947085555.1 uncultured Elusimicrobia bacterium
CGGCGTCTATATGCTGGCCCGGCTGCATTTCCTCTTCGAGCTGGCGCCTAAGGCGCTGGAAGTGGTCATGCTCACCGGCTGCTTCACCGCTTTCTTCGCCGCCGTCATAGCCCTGCTCCAGAAGGACATAAAGAAAGTGCTGGCCTACTCCACCGTAAGCCAGCTCGGCTATATGTTCATGGCCGCCGGGGCCGGGGCTTTCTCGGCCTCCGTGTTCCACCTGGCCACGCACGCTTTCTTCAAGGCCCTGCTGTTCCTCGGCGCGGGCTCGGTGATACACGGCATGAGCGGCGAGCAGGATATGTTCAAGCTGGGGGGGCTGAAGAAGGAAATGCCTTTCACCTTCCTGCTGATGGGGGCTGGCTGGCTGGCCATCGCCGGGGTGCCCGGCCTTTCCGGCTTCTATTCCAAGGACCTGATACTTGAGAAAGTTTTCGAGCATGGCGGGACCTTTGTCTGGGGCGCAGGCGTACTTACGGCCGCCATGACGGCCTTCTACACCACCCGCCTGTTCGTCCTTACTTTCCTGCGCGAGAAGCGCGGCCACGGCCACGCGCACGAATCACCGCTTTCAATGACCTTATCCATGACGGCGCTCGGCGTGCTCGCGCTGGCCGGCGGCTTCCTGCTCAAGGACCGGCTCTTCATTTTCCTGGAGCCGGCGGCCGCGCACAGCGCCGGGCACAGCCCTTTGGCGCTCCGCCTGATGCTCATCTCCGTAGTCGCGGGCCTGTCAGGCATAGCCGCCGCCTTCCTGCTCACGCTGCCAAAGACGGCAGCCGCCCTCAAGCGCGCGCTGCCCCGGATACACGGCCTGGTGTACCACAAGTTCTACGTGGACGAGCTCTACGGTTTCCTTATTATCAGGCCCCTGCGCTTTATCTCGGACAAGGCGCTCTTCCAGCTCGTGGACGCGGGCCTGATAGACGGGGTGATCGTAAACGGCTCCGCCAACGCTTCCTACTCCGCTGGCAAGGCGCTGGCGAAGGTCCAGAACGGGCGGCTGGATATTTACGCGCTGGTCTTCGCCGCAGGCGTGGCGCTGATGCTTTACTGTGTTATATAGGATTAAGGATTAAGTTGTAAGGATTAAGGTTTAAGATTTTTTTTATTATTCAATGGAAATACTTACAAACCCACTTTCGCTGCTCATAATACTGCCGGTCGCGGCCGGGCTTCTGCTGCTGGCCGTGCCGCCGGAAAAAGAAGAAGCGCTGAAAGGCCTCGCTCTGGCGTCCACGCTGGTCATCTTCATCGTTTCCCTCAAGCTCTATGCCGGCTTCGACCCGGCCCAGGCCACTATGCAGTTCCAGTTCAACAAGCTCTGGCTGCCTTCCTACGGGATCAGCTATTTCCTAGGCATCGACGGGATCAGCCTGCTGATGATAATGCTCACCACCCTGCTTATGCCGGTGGCCGTGCTGGCCTCGTTCAATTATATTAAGGAAAGCCGGCGCGGCTACTACGCCACCCTGCTGTTCCTGGAAGCCTCGATGATAGGCGTTTTCGCTGCGCTGGACCTGTTCGTTTTCTACCTGTTCTGGGAAGGCATGCTGATCCCCATGTACTTCCTGATCGGCATCTGGGGCGGCCCCCGGCGCATTTACGCCGCGCTCAAGTTCTTCATCTACACCATGGCCGGCTCCGTGCTGATGCTGGTGGCGATACTCTGGGTAGTTTCGGCACAGCACGCCGCCACGGGCGTCTGGA
>CAMTWW010000178.1:0-6918 GCA_947085555.1 uncultured Elusimicrobia bacterium
AAAATAGCCGGATATTGCCGCCCCAAAATCGGAAACCTTTCTTTTGTAAGAGGCGGACCCTTTAGGCAGGCTCTCTACCACGTAGCAAGGCTTACCTCCGAGATCCTCCTCGCGCAGCAGCTTATGCGCGTCGGCGTCCGCGTTCCTGCCCGAGACGTCCTCGTAGCTGAAATCGGAACCGACAAAGCTTGACTGCGAATCTTTAGCCGCGATCCGCTGGACCAGGTTCAGGGCCGGGATAAAGAGCCACCGGTCGGATTCTCTGGCGGCATATTTGTTGACGAGGAAGGCCATGCGGCGGACATCGCCGGGGGCGTGGAAATACATGAAGTATTTCTGGTCCCCGCCCGGCAGGTTGACGCGCAGCATCGTCAATTCCCTGACGCGCTCTCCGCCCGCAACGTCTTTCAGCGTCATCTTGATCCGGGCCCGGAAGCTCTCGCCGGGATAGAAAAAGGCCTGGTTCATTTTACTGACTATCCCGGCGGCCTCCATAGGCCCGGCAGCGGCAGGGGCGGCGTCGGCCGGCGCCAGGAACGCTGCCGCGAGCATTATTTGTAGCATTAGTTTGGTCATAGTTAATCCTTGATTTAAGCCGCGAACAGCTGTTTTCTGAAAAGCACTATCAGGGCGGGAATGTAGATGATGCAGAGCACCGCGCTCAAGAGCATCATGCACACAATGAAAGCGCCCACCGTGATGTAAGGGGTCAGGGGCGCGAACAACATCACCGAGAAGGCGGCGGCGAAAAGTATGGCGTTGCGCAATATGCCCTTTCCGGGCCGCGCCGCGGTCCAGACGAGGGCTTCCTCGATAGCTTCGGGCGCGGCCGCATTCCGGCCTTCCGCCAGCCGCAGCCGGAACCTGTTGATGAAATGGATGGAGAAATCCACCGCCATTCCCAGCGAGAGGCAGGAAAGCACCGAGATAGGCATATCGAAGTCTTTGCCCGCAAAGCCCACGGCGCCGTAGATCAGGACGATTGTGAATAGAAGCGGAACATAGCCCGCCAGCGCCCATTTGGCCGAGCGGAAGTTGACGGACAGGATGGCGAAGATGACGACCAGGGCCAGCAGGAAGCCTTTTATCATGTCCCATAACACCATGTCGTTCCAGACCAGGTTGAAATAAGCGATGCCGGCTGGCTTGATCTCAACGGGGAAGGGGTTGTCCCGGTGATAGTTCCTGGCGGCTTCTATAATGCTGCGCATAGCGCCGGCGTCCCAGGTTTTAAGCTGCACCCAGATATTGGCTTTCCTGAAGTAGGGGTCAACGACATTGTCGAGGTCGGAGGGCTTGGCGGACATGGCGAAGAGGAAGAGGTACTGCCCGGCCAGTTCCTTGGACTCCGGAACTTTATCGTAGGCCGGGTCGTTTTTGTGCAGGACGCGGCTGATCCGCTTTATATAGTCCACGACCGAGGTGGTCTTTCCTACGGCCGGGAGTTTTTCCAAGCTGCGCTGCAGGCCCTCGATATAAAGCAGGGCCTGCGGCGATTTTATAAAGTCCTCTTCGTCCCCGGTCGAGCCGACCACCAGGTAGCCGAGCGAGGTGCCGCCCAGGGCTTCGTTCATGACGCGGTCGGCGGTGCGGACCTCGCTGGACTCCTTGAACCACTCCACCATATTATTATTGACCTTTATGCGGGTTGTGCCGTAGAGCGCCACGGCGAATAAAGCGAGGCCGGTGAGGACGACGGCCCGCGGTTTATGCGCCCCCAGCCGCGCAAGGCGCGCGAGGAACCGGGAGCTGCGGCTGTTCTGCGCGTCTTCACCGCGCGCAGCCTTCTCTATAGACCCTTCGCCGACGAAGGTTAACATAGCCGGGATAAAACTAAAACTCAGTATTCTCAATACAACGGTCCCGAAGGCCACCAGGCCGCCGAAGATCTTGACCGGGACTATCTCCATGAACAGCAGCACGGAGAAACCGGCCGCCGTAGCCAGCGCCGTGTAACGCACGGGCCGCCCCACCGCCTCCATGGTTTTGATGATAGCGGTTTTTTTATCTTTCTCCTCCCGGTAACGGAAGTAAAATTCGTTGAAGATGTGGATGGAATCCGTGGCGATGGCCATGAGGAATACCGGGGCCATGGAGCTCATGATATGGACAGGGTAGCCCAGGGCGATAAGCAGCCCCATGCTCCAGCTGATCGCTATCATTGCGTCCAGCATGAGCGCGGCGGAAAGGAAGAGGTCGCCGAACATGAAATAACGGGCCGCGAACATGAGCAGGCCGGCCATAGGCGCGAAGATCGCCATCAGCCTGAACATCTCGGCGCCGAAAGTGTCCCGCGCCACGGGATCGCCGGCGACATAGTAGTTCTCCGGTCCGCCTTCGTTCTTGACAAGCCCGCGTATTATGTCGGCAATGACTTTGCCGTTGGCGCCCTTTTCCAGGGGGACATAAATCGCCGCCGTTTTGCCGTCCTGCGAGACGATGCGGCCGACGAACAGCGGGTTCTCGAAAAGCTGTTTGCGCAGCCCTTCCAGGGCTTGCGTGTCGGCGGGCGCTTCGGGCATAAGCGGGCCCGCCTGGAGCGTCCCTTTATCCACTGTAACATTGTCTATTGTGGAGAAACCAGCCACGTCCCGGGCGGCCACGCCGGGAATCTTAAGTATCCCGTCGTTGACGCGCTTTATCTTTTCCAGCGTAGTTCTGTTCAGGACGCCGGCTTCGTTAGTGATGCCTACCACGATCATGTCCTCGTAGAGGCCGAAGGTTTTCTCCACCGCGTCGTTAGAGACCCGTACCGCGGAATCGGCCGGGAGCATGTTCTTGGGATTGGTGTCAATCCGGACTTTAGGGAACGCCGACAGGGCGAGGGCGGTTACCAGGAGCGTGACGGCCAGCACCCAGCGGGGGTGCTCTACGGAAAACTCTACCAGGGAAAAATCCAAAAGTTTACGCACGGGCTTTTCCTCCTATCCTGCCCTGTTCCCGGAGGCGCTCGATTAGCACCTGCCTTAACAGGTCGTAAGCCTTGAGCATATTGGGGAATGCCAGGCGGTAATAAATGCGCTGGTCCTCGCGCCGCGCTGTCAGGATGCCTTTATTCCTTAAAACGGCAAGCTGCTGCGAAACGTTGGCTTTGGCTATCCCCATCTCTTTGGTTAGGGCGCCGGCGGTTTTTTCTCCCTGGCGCAGCAGGTTTATGATCTCAAGGCGCTTGGCGTTTGAAAGCACGGAGCAGACTTCCGCGTGCATTTCATAGATCCGCCGCCAGGTTTCCTTTTCTGTCATGGGCCCTCCGTAATGTGGTTGCGATATTGCGCAACAACATTATAACCATTGCGCGTTTATTCTGTCAAGCTGCTTATGAAGGATGAAGGCGGCGGGAATTTGATATATTGTATCCATGAGCGCAAAGAGCGTTTATGCGGTGGCGGGGCCTAACGGCGCGGGGAAGACCACGCAGGACAAGGCCGAGTTGGCCATGAAGAGCGCGGTGCGGAAGGTTATCGCGGAGCACAAAAAGTCCGGCCGCCCCCTGGCGGTCTGGGAAAACGGGAAAGTCGTCCGCATCCCGGCGGATAAACTGTAAGGTCAATAGAGAAACGGATCTTATGATACGGATTATAAAACAGCTTGATAAATTCTTTTCACCAAAACGGGAAGTTCTGGCCGTGTACCTCTTCGGCTCACGGGCCGCCGGCAAATCCGGAAAAAATAGCGATGTCGACGTGGCTGTATTGCTCACCCCCGCGGCCGCTAAAAGAGCTTTTGATTTTCAGCTGCGCCGGCAGGAGGAATTGGCGCGGATTTTAGGCGCGGATGTGGATCTTGTCATACTTAACGAAGCAGGACCTTTACTAAAATTCCAGGTCTACTCAAAAGGCCGGCTGGCGCACGTTAAAGCGCCCGCGTCAGCCGAAAAATTCAAATGGCGCGCGATAAACGGGTACTGGGACTGGATACCCAGCCAGAGAATTATTGAGAAAACCGCTTTGGCCCGGATGTAAGGAATATGGATAAAGAACTCATAGGCAGAAAAGCCGTGCAATTGGGAAGGGCGTTACGCAGAATCTCCGGGCACCTAGGCCGTAACGCCGCCGGTTTTTCCGCCGACTATGACGCGCAGGATATTGTCTACCGCAATTTCCAGATCGTCGTTCAGAATTGCGTGGATATCGCCAGCCATATAATCGCCGAAGAAAATTTTGAAATTCCACGTACTATGGGAGAGGCTTTCGACATTTTAAACCGGCACGGAATAATCCCCGCCGTTATGGCGAAAGAACTGAGGGATATGACTGTATTGCGGAATATAATCGTCCATGACTATACCCGCATAAAAATTGAAAAAGCCTACCCGCTTCTTAAAAACTCTTTAAAAACGCTTCCCAGATTCTGCCGCACCGTATTAAAAAAAGAATAGAGCCTGAGGGTTGATTGCTATGCGGCTGAATTTACCGCATCATTACCGCCAGATATGCCTATTCCGCCAACCAGACAAAATCCGCTGATTTGGAGAGACAGACCCGGGATTTGTCCTTAGGCATTAATTCCGCTATCGCCGAAGGGGCGCTTTCAGCCGGCCGCTTTTTTACAGGCCCGCTTTTCTTGTTGTTTCCGATGAATAACCTTCTAGTGTAGTGCGTCGCAAATAGCTTTACATTTGAAGGCTCAGATTTGAGCCGGATGCGAGGCGCGACGAACGAGCATACCGGTGGTCTGTGAGCGAGGAGCAACGAAGCAGCCGGCCAAAGATGAGCCTCCCCCCGGGGGCTGGCCGCTTTTGGGCTACACCTTCGTGGCATTACGCTAAAGTACATGTAGTACATGTCGCTTCATGCCACTTCGGCGTAGCCCAAAATCGGCCAGTCAAATGCAAAGCTATTTGCGACGCACTACACTAGGGGCTGCTAAGTGATGGAGTAGTTCGGAAACAAACGACTGGTAAGGAACACCCAGCCGCCTCGCCTTCTGTTTTAAATTATCCAAATCCTGATGATTTACCCGGATATTTAAAACAGCATCTTTCTTCCTGCACGCAATAGCTTGCGCGATGCGTTGGAACTCTGCGTGACTCACGGGACGATACTCGCCCCGAATCAAAGCCTTTTCAATCGCCTGCTCTCCAGAACTTAATTTTATCTTTTTCATTTTAATTCCCCATTCTTCCACATTTTCGTATATTTTCGGCTTGGGAATAGCGTCTTTAAGAAAATCTCGTTCTTATTGATCACATAAGGCACAACCCAGATATAATTCTTATGTTCGAAGAGTAGAATGTTTTGGTGTGCGCGGTTAGGGTGATCCTTTATTACCAGAAGCTTTGCCTGGATAATTTCTTCAAAAGATGTGCCACGCTCTTTTTTCAGCTTATCACTCTTGAAAATATCCCACCGGATGTCAGCCATCTGAAATAGTATAATACATTTGTATATACAAGTCAATGGGGCGGCCGGCGGAAACAATTAAGCCGCTGGTTTAATTCTTAATGCAATATGCTGCACTATACTAGACAAATGTATTGACATATGTCTATTAACCTGCTATACTATTAAGATAATGGAGGCGATATGGCTAAAATCTTAAATAGAACAGACCCCAGGCACATCCTAAAACATTGCGCGGCCTTGGGCCTGGATTTAAATCTCCTGGCTTCCTGCCTGGCTGTAAACCCCAAGACCGTCCAACGCTGGCAAGAAGGCAGCGCCCAAGCCAACGAGGCCGGTCTGCGCGCTTTAGAGAAGCTGGAAGCTATTTATCAACTGGCGACGCGGCTATTTAAGAAGGATTCACTGGAACTTTGGTTCCACACTTCTAATGAAACCCTGGGGGGCAAGCGTCCGGCGGACTTGTTGAGCCACGGTGAGCTGGACCATGTGCGAAACGTCCTGGGTATGCTGGAATGGGGGATATACTCCTAACGTATGTTAAGCCGCCCGAATCTTGCAGCAATACTCTCTCTCCCCCCTATAGCCTTTTCGAAATCGGTTTACCGGGTAGTCCCTGAGGTATCGCGCAATAAAATCCTGTCCACCGAGGGAAACCGCTATTATCCAGGCCGCTACCACATCGCCGGAGAGACGGGGATTCTCTACACTTCTATTGAGCCGGAAGTGGCGATACGGGAACTGGGCCGTCATGCCTCCCGCGCCAATCTGCAAGGAGAGCTGGTTGCCGGCAAGATTAAAGTCAAGCTTCAGAAAGTGCTGAACTTGACACAAATTGCTATATTAGCCAAACTAGGCTTCTCAAAAGACGACTTGGTCTCTCCGGATTGCTCGCTTACTCAAGCTATCAGTCTTCAGGCTAGAAAGGCCGGTTTCCAAGGGCTGCTGGTTCCATCAGCTACCGGGAGCGGAGTCAACCTGGTTATCTTCGAAAACAACTTAGCGGAAAGATGTCTGATCGAGGTGGAGGAAATCAACTCAGTATAATTCAAAAGTTCTAAGCGAAGCAAGGAGCATAAAGCGGCCGGCTGATCTCTCAGCCGGCCGCTTTTTTTAAGGTGTCCTCTGAATTTTAGCTACTAAGTCAGCCCTCTGGCAAACGCTGAAATACTAGAATATAAAAGGTTCTCTATGAAAATTAAAAAACAATTCTATGCGTTGAGTCGTCAATATCATCCAGATTTTTTTGGTGGAGCAGCCGACTTTGAAAAAGATGAAGCATTAGACATTTCTGCACAAATCAATCATGCATATAAAATATTCCAAGATAAAGATGCCACTATTAAATATTTGCTTCAATTAAAAGGGCTTTTAGAAGAAGATGAAAAATACAACTTGCCATCTCATTTTTTGATGGAAGTGATGGAATTGAATGAACATGTGATGGAGATAGATCCAGCAGATAAAGCCGCCATTAAACTAGTTGAAACAGAATTAAATCAACTTCAAAAAAATATCTATGAAACTGTTGAACCGATTATTGCAAATTTTAAAGACGGTATTTCTACCGAAAAAG
>CAMTWW010000179.1:0-1166 GCA_947085555.1 uncultured Elusimicrobia bacterium
CTGCGCGCGGCCGAGGCCTGCACGTGCAGGCTTCTGAGCTTCTCCTCCAGGACATGGGCTATGACCTCGGTGTCGGTCTCGGACTTGAACTTATGGCCGCCGGCCAGCAGTTTTTCCTTCAGGTCCAGGTAGTTCTCGATAATGCCGTTATGCACCACCACCACCTCGGAAGAACAGTCAGTATGCGGGTGGGCGTTGTCCTCGGAAGGTGCGCCGTGCGTGGCCCAGCGGGTATGCCCCACGCCGGCGTGGGCGCCCTTCACGGGCTCCTCGGCCACCAGCTTGTCAAGCGCGTCCACGCGGCCGCTCACCCTCTTGAGGTAGAGCCGGTTCTTCCCGTCCACGGCGGCTATGCCGCAGGAGTCGTAACCCCGGTACTCGAGCCGCTTAAGGCCGTCTATGAGGATGTCCGTGGTCTTATTGTCGCCGATATAGCCCGTTATTCCGCACATAAGTTAGGGTAGAGGGTAGAGAGTATAGGGTATAGGGTTTAGGGTTAGGGTATAGGGTAGAGGGTTTAGGGTATAGGGTAAGGAGTTCCTTATAACTCTACCCTCTACCCTATACCCTAAACCCTTACCCTCTACCCTGCTGTTACTGTATAAGCCTTTTCATTTCCGCCACGGCGGTCTTCAGCCCCACGAACATCCCGCGGGAAATTATCGAGAAGCCGACGTTGAGACAGTCCATGCCGTCTATGCGCGCCACCTGCGCCACGTTGTAGTAATCCAGGCCGTGGCCGGCGTGCAGCTCCATCTTGAGCTCCTTCACCAGGTGGCCGGCCAGCTGCAGCCGCTCGAGCTCTTCGGCCTGCAGCTTCTTGCCCCAGGACTCGGCGTATTTTTTCGTGCAGAGCTCTATGGTGTCGGCGCCCATGTTATGGGCGGCGCGGATGGCCTTGGGGTCGGGGTCTGCGAACACGCCGACCCCGATACCCGCGTCTGAAAGTTTTTTGATCAGCTTCTCGAGCCCGGGGTTCTTCTTGTCGAGTTTCATCCCGCCCTGGGTGGTGAGCTCGCGCGGGCCCTCCGGCACCAGGCAGACGGAGTCGGGGCGGACGAGCAGGGCGATCTTCTCCAGCTCAGCGGTGGCGGCCATCTCGAGGTGGATCAGGCCCTTCACTTCGCGGCGGACCCGTTCGATATCGGAGTCCTGGATGTGGCGGC
>CAMTWW010000180.1:0-1743 GCA_947085555.1 uncultured Elusimicrobia bacterium
CTGGATAGACAAAACCTCCTTCCTCCCCCTCAGGGAGGAATATTACGACGTGCAGAACCAGCTCTTCAGGGAATTCTCCGCGGAAGAGATCAAAGAAATAGACGGCGTGCCGACCGCCGTGAGGCGTTCCATGAAAAACGTCAAATCGGGCCACCGGACACTGGTGGAATTCAGCGGGGCCGGGTACCGGCTCGCGCTTAAACCCGGTGATTTCAGCGAACGGTCGTTAAGGAATCCGCCCGGAAGCTGGATAAAATAAACTATGGAACGCGCCTGGGTTTTAGTTGTTCTTTTTCTGGTCCCGTGTCTCCCGGCCCGGGCCGCCGGCGCCGCCGACCCCGGCGCGCTGGAATGGCATGGCTCGGTGCAGGCCAACTACGCCTCCCGGCTGGGCACGACACGGCATAATAAGCCGCCGTCAGGGGATTTCCTCCTGGGCGAGGAGCGGCTTCAGCTTCAGCTCTCAGGCTCAACTCCCGCGGGCGGGGCCGGTTATTTCACCAAAACTGACTTTCTGCGCGACGAGGCGAATAACCAGTCGGCCGTGGACGTGCGCGAGGCCTACCTGACCTATGCCAAAGGTCCGCTGGATCTCAGGGCGGGCCGGCAGATCCACACCTGGGGCGTCGGCGACCTTCTTTTTATAAACGATCTTTTTCCCAAGAACTACGCCGCGCTTTTTTCCGGCCGCCCCATGGAATACCTCAAGACCGGGGCAGGGAGCCTGAAGGCCGGCGTCTATTCGGATAAAGCGGCCCTGGATATTATCGCCACCCCGGTCTTCGAGCCCGACCAGTTTCCCACCAGCCAAAGCTTTTTCCTTTACGACCCTTTCAGCCTGGTAACGAACCGGGTGGAAGCCAGGCCGCGCCATGACCTTAGGAACGCGGAGCTTGCCGCCAGGCTTTCCCGTCCCGTCCTTGGCTTCGACGCGGCGCTCTACGCCTATCGCGGCTTCTTCCGTACCCCTTCAATGGAGCCGGACTCTATGACCGCTCCATCCAGGCTGACAATGGTTTACCCGAGGCTCTCCGTCTGCGGGGCCAGCCTTCAGGGAAACGCCGTGGGCGGAGTTCTGAGTTTTGAGGCCGGTTTCTACGATTCCCGGCAGGACAGAGCGGGGACCGACCCGGTGATTCCAAATTCGCATACCCGGTTCCTCGCGGGCTACCAGCGTTCCCCCTGGACGGATTTTACGGCCGGCCTCCAGTATTACGGTGAGTATATGCATGACTACCGCCGCTATGAGGCCAATACCCCCGCCGGCTTTCCAAAGCAGGACCGGCTGCGCCAACTGCTGACCCTCCGGCTAACGCAGTTCCTGAAATACCAGACGTGGAAACTTTCACTATTCTCGTTCTGGAGTCCTACGGATAAAGATTTCTACCTCATCCCCGAGGCGGCCTGGCGCGTAACTGATGGATTCACCGCCACCGTCGGCGCTAATGTGTTCGGCGGGGCTTCCGGCAACACCTTCCTCGGACAACTGGACAAAAACGACAATCTCTACCTTTCCATGCGGTACGAATTCTGATCAAATACGAGGAGATAATACATGAAACTGGCAATAATCATATCGGTAACGGAACCGGAAACGGCCTGGAACGCGCTGCGGCTCGGGAATTTCGCGAGAAAGCAGGGGGACGAGGTCTCGGTATTCTTCATGGGCCCCGGCGTGGACGCGGTAGAAACCACGAACGAGCGGTTCAATGTTAAAGCTCAGGCGGAGGAATTCCTGCGGCA
>CAMTWW010000181.1:0-4332 GCA_947085555.1 uncultured Elusimicrobia bacterium
CCATATTCGGGCGGCCGTCACAGGTTCTCATAGGAGGTGGCTGGTTGGGGCGGCCCCCAAGCCACCGTGACGGTGGGATATTGGGAAAAGTATTTTTGCAAATTTCGAAAAAATCTGGCTGTTTGCTAAGACCTCTGTATCTTGTGCACCAAGGGCGGGAGTTGCGCCAATAACCGAGAAACAAAGCAACGTCCCCTTCCCCTCTCAGGCGCTCAAGCCCTTCCCTGTCCCAGTCCTTGATCAGCACCTCTTCGTGTATTGAAAACCCGGAGTTCTTCCAGGAAAGCAAATTTCCGGCGGCTTCCTGACTTAAGCCGCTGATCTTGCAGACGCGCCTGGTATCACGGTGTGTGATATCACATATATAAATCTGAATGCCTCTCCAAATCTATCACGACAGGCCCTTGTCGGGTTGGTCTGCTATGTTATTTGTGAGGCGGTCTTAAAAGGGGGCTTTATGAAATCATTAATTCCGGCAGATATGCTTGAGCGGAAGATTATGTATTTTCGGGGACATAAGGTTATGCTGGACATGGATTTGGCTGTCCTATATGGTGTTGGGACGCGGGATTTGAATAAAGCGGTTTCGCGTAATCCGGAACGCTTTCCCGATGATTTTATGTTCCGATTAAATAAGAAAGAGTTTAAAAACTTGATGTTCCAATTTGGAACATCAAGTTGGGGCGGAACCAGGAAGATGCCGTACGCCTTTACCGAACATGGAATATTAATGCTGTCTTCTGTTCTGAAGAGTTGCCGTGCTGTGCAGGTGAATATCCAGATAATGCGGGCCTTTGTTAAACTTCGCCAGTTGCTCAGCACGCATAAGGACCTGGCCCGCAAGCTGGAAGAGCTGGAGAAGAAATACGACGCGCAGTTCAAAAGCGTCTTCGACGCCATAAAACTATTGATGACCCCGCCCCCGGACCCTGGCCCCAAAACAATCCCCGGCTTCAAACCCGAGAAATAGCCCAGCCCAATATTTGCCTTACCATGATGGCTATAGTGCTGGCGGGTGCCGGGGGGACCGGAACGTGAAACGCGTTCGGGCACATCGTGCCCTCACTCGGTATTCGCCCACTGCTCTTCGCTTGCTTCAAAAAAATACTTTAGCAGGCTTTTTTGAAGTATAATTAATATATGGGGTGTGAATAAATGGATTTTGATTGTTACATGAGTCTTTTGTCAGGAAATATCGCAGCCGTTTGGGCACCACTAATACCCATGGCGGGCATCATAAACCCCGATTTTGCAAGGGGGAGGGCATGAATTTGCGCTTTGATGCCCAGAAGCCACCTATAACAGCTTTTTTGAGACCGCCGAAGGCGAACTGGTGCATAATATGCTGGCCCGGTTCATAGAACTGCCCAAAGACCTACGGCCCGCCCTCGAAGCCGCCTACGAAGACCTAGCCCCCGCCAGCCAGGTCCTTATAGAAGCCGAATTCATAGACAAAACCGGCTCCCTCTTCCGCATGGACCGCGTCCTGGTGGATAAAGACGCCGTAACCGTAATAGATTTCAAAACCGGCGGGGAGAATACAAAAAAGTACAGCTTTTAAGGTACTGGAGAACAAATGCAAAGAAAATCTGTGACCTGCCTCGTCATGGCCACGCTGCCGGAGGCCGCGGTCCATGCGGGAGAGGGAGTCTTTCGTTATCCTTAAGCTGGTGCGGAACAGGCTCAGGATCGCGCGGGGATAATTATTTGCGCGCCGTATGCAGGGCTACAGCCCCGGGGCAGAGCGTTTTGCAGGAGACCTCTGTAAAGCCGGCCTCGGCGAGCAACACGGAAAATTCTTCCGCGTCGTAGAAACCGAGTATGGTGTCTTTGAGGAAGTTGTAAGATGAGCGGCTTTTCGGGGAGAGGAGATTGAGCAGGCCGATGAGGGTCTTTACGTAGAGCTTCATCAGGAACCAGAGCGCCGGGTTTTTCGGGCGGGTGGTTTCCAGGTTAAGGAAAAGTCCGCCCGGCTTGAGCACCCGGCGGAATTCCCGCAGGGCGGCCAGCAGGTTCTCTTTGTCTATATTCAGGTTGCGCGCGGCGAAGGCGAGGGCGACCAGGTCGAAGCTGGCGGCGGGGAAAGGCAGGGCCTTTGCCTCCGCCAGGGCGAACTTCATGCCGGGGAGCTTCTCTTTGGCCGCCGAAAGCATGGCGGCGCTCAGGTCGGCTCCGGTCAGCTCCAGGCCAGGCCCGAAGGCTTTTCTCAGGGCCAGGGAGAGGTCCCCGGTGCCGCAGCAGGCGTCCAGCGCGGCGCGGGCGCCGGGCGCCGCTTCTTTCGCGAGGCCGGCAGCCCTGGCCCGCCACCAGCGGTCCAGGCCGAAGGTGAGGAAAGAGTTCGCCAGGCCGTAAAAATGATAAATGCCGTCATAAAACCCGGCTATAGCCAGTTCTTTATTTGACGGCATTTATCAACTCCGACCGAGGAGAAAAACTATTTTTTCTCTTCTTTGTTGTCGTTTTCAGCCACGAATTTCTTTATTTCCTCGAAGCCCTCTATGATGAGGCGGGCTTTGGAGAGGCCGAAGGAGAACGGATATTTGTCGTTCTCGTTCCTTTTGAGTATGAGCACGGGCTGGCCTTTGTATTCTGTTCTTTCAACTATCATGGTTTCTTCCTCCACTGCGATTGGTAAGCCCCTATACTAGCACATAAAAGGCGGCTCTTTCAATTATATATAATATAAAGGTCGTCAGGTTGCAGTTATGGCAAAAAAAGAACTCTTGTGGAACCTGCTTATAAAAGCCGTTAAAACGCTGGTGGCGCTGTTCACCCTGGTAGCCATAGGGACCTTTGTGGAATACCTGCCTTACGCGAAAGCCCTGCCTTTCTTAAGCCATAAACTGCCGGTCGGCGTTTTCTTGAACGCCGTGGTTTCCCTGCTGGGGCTGATAGTGTTCGTGAAGTTCGGGGCTGAGGCTTCCCCGGCCGCCGACGGGATACTGGAGTTCGTGCCCGGCGCGGGCAGGCTGTTGCGCAGCATCGTGAAAATACTGGCGCTGCTATTCGCCTATTACGCTTTCCAGGACGCGGTTTTCCCTTTTATCGAGGGTTATGAATGGGCCTACCAGACCGTTTTCCTCGGGCTCACGCTTTTCTTCCTCGTAAGGGCCGGGCTGCAGATCTATGAATCCAGCGAGGAGATCAGCAAATTCCTGGTCTCCGGCCTGCGCCCGTACAAAACCGGGGCCGAGCCAGAAGACAGCTCCGTAGATACAAAATAATCGCCCCGGTACTTATGCCGCCAGCGCCGGGCAGCCGGTTCCGGGGTCCGCGCCATATTATTGCTTTACATGTAATAATTATTTAATATAATTGTTCTATACTGGCATAACGCTATGAGGACGCGCGGCGGAAGGCCGGCGCGGGGCCGGCGCCGGGGTTTTTTAAACAGATGCTTTCAAAAATATTGAAAAATATATTCCCGCCTAAGGACGTCATAGGCATCGATATCGGCAACTACGCCGTAAAGATCATCTGGCTCAGCGAAGTGAAGAAGGTTCTGACCCTGAAGGATTGGGGCTATATCCCGCTCTCCATCAAGGGGGATACCCCGCCCGAGGAAAAGAAGGCCATAATTTCCGAGGAGATAAAGTCCTACCTCAAGAAGAAGAACGTGCAGGCCAGGAACGCCGTAGCCTCCATCTCCGGGAATGCCGTGATAGTGCGCTACGTCAAGCTGCCCAAGCTTTCGAAAAAAGAACTCGATCTCACGATCAGCGTGGAGGCCGAGCCGTTCATCCCCTTCGACATCAAAGACGTCAACCTGACCTACCGCATCCTCAACGACTCTTCCGAGGACGGCGACCCTAAGATAGACACCGTGCTGGTGGCCGCCAAGCGCGAGGCCGTGCAGGACAAGCTGGATATTATTTCAGGGGCCGGCCTGGACCCCATTATCATCGACGTGGATTCTTTCGCGCTCGAGACCCTCTATGACCGCATAGCGCCCAAGGAAGAAAAAAGCTCGGTGCTGCTGCTCAACATCGGCCATAAGGTCACCAATCTATCCATCGTGTCGCGGGGCGTCACGCGCGTGGTGCGCGATATCTTCATAGCCGGCGCCACTTTCGACAAAGCCATCGGCAAGGTCCTCAAGACCGACGCCGCCGGGTCCGACGCGGTGAAGAAAACCCGGTCGGTGCTGGTTTCCGACGAAGACAAGGAGGCCGCGATAGAGAGCTTCGACCGCGACGGGATCGCGGTCTCCAAGGCCGCCGCCGGCGTACTGAAGGACCTCTACACAGAGGTTTCCCGCTCCATAGATTTTTACCTGTCGCAGGGCGTCGAGCACTCCGTCTCCAGGATCATGCTCTCCGGGGGCATGGCCAA
>CAMTWW010000182.1:0-7076 GCA_947085555.1 uncultured Elusimicrobia bacterium
GATTACGTTTTTATACTGCCGCTGTTAAGTTTAGCCGTCGCCGGGCTGATCCTCGCTTTCGGGCGCTGGCTTCCGCTGAAGGGCGCCTCCGTCGGCATAGCCGTGGCGGCCTGGGGCTTCTCGCAGGCCCTGCTGCTTTTTGTAAAGGCCGTACAGGGGACCATAGCCCTCCCCTATGAAATGTCCATCCCCTGGTTCAGCTTCGGCGGCAACCAGGCTACGCTGGGCGTGTATGTGGACGGCCTGACCATAGCCATGCTGATAGTGGTGACGGCCGTCAGCCTGCTGGTGCAGATCTACTCCACCGGTTACATGCACGGCGATCCCCGGTTCAAGCGCTTCTACGCCTACCTTTCCCTTTTCACCGCCTCCATGCTCGGCGTCACTCTCACCAACAACATGATGGTGTTTTTCATGTGCTGGGAGCTGGTGGGCGTCTGCTCCTACCTCCTGATCGGCTTCTGGTTCGAGAAAGCTTCGGCCGCCTCCGCCGGGAAGAAAGCGTTCATAACCACTAAGCTCGGAGATTTGGGTTTCCTTGTGGGGCTGATGTGCCTTTTCTACGCAACCGGAACCTTTGAAATCTCCAAAATATTAGAACTCGCCAATAACGGCGGTATTCCGGTGGCTGCGGCCGGCACTGCAGCTATTCTGCTCTTCCTCGGCGCGGTGGGTAAATCCGCGCAGTTCCCTCTTTTCATCTGGCTGCCCGACGCCATGGAAGGCCCCTCTCCCGTCTCCGCCCTGATACACGCGGCCACCATGGTCGCCGCCGGCGTTTACATGGTTGCCAGGCTCTATGCGGTTTACGCGCTCTCCCCGCTGGCGATGAACACCGTGGCCTGGACCGGCGCTATCACGGCTTTCATGGCAGCCTCACTGGCCCTGACCTGCTTCGACCTGAAGCGCGTGCTCGCTTTCTCCACCGTCTCCCAACTTGGCTATATGATGCTGGCCCTTGGCGCGGGGGCCTACACGGCAGGCATGTTCCACCTTACGACGCACGCCTACTTCAAGGCCCTGCTGTTCCTCGCGGCCGGCTCGGTGATCCACGCCGTGCATACCAACGACATGCGCGAGATGGGCGGGCTGCGCCACAAAATGCCCATAACTTATATTACCTTCCTGCTGGGCACGCTGGCGCTCGCCGGTATCCCGCCGTTTGCGGGATTTTTCTCTAAGGACGAAGTGCTTATAGCAGCGCTGGCCCGGAACCCTTATCTCTTCGCTATCGCCGCCATGGCGGCGGCGATGACCGCTTTCTATATGGCCCGCGCGCTGGTGATGACTTTCCACGGCAAGCCGAAAGACGAGGATAAGCACCACCACGCGCATGAAAGCCCGTTTGCCATGACCGGCCCCCTTATGCTGCTGGCCGCGGTTTCCGTGGTTTCAGGCTGGGCCCTCTCCAGGAACCATCTCTTCGGGCACCTAGTTAATTTCGAGGGCGCCCTCCCGTTCGAGCTGCGTCATGTTTCCCATGGCGGGGTGGCGCTGTTCTCTGCAATAGTAGCCGCTCTTTCCATGGGCCTGGGCCTCTGGCTTTACAAGGCCCGCCCCGACATCCCCGCCCTGTTCCGTGAGAAATTCTCTCCCATAGTGGAGATGTTGGAAAAGCGTTACTGGCTGGACGCTTTCTTCCTGAAACTCGTGGACATCGGCGATTACCTGGGCCGCTTCATGTTCAGCTTCGATTTTAACTTCCTGGACCAGCTCGTCATAGACGGCTGGGCCTGGCTGACGCTTAAGCTCAGCAAGATACAGGGCTGGCTGGACGACCACGTGGTGGACGCCGCGCTGAACGCCACCGGAACCGTCACCATGTCCGCCGGCAGGCTCACCCGCCTGGCGCAGACCGGGCTCGTCCAGAACTACCTTCTTTTTGTAGCTATCGCCGTTTCCATCTTTGCGGCGATCGCTTTTAAAACAGGGTAGAGGGTTCAGGGTATAGGGTTTAGGGTAAGGAGTTCCTTAATAACTCTACCCTCTACCCTATCCCCTCTACCCTCCCTTTTAGGAGAACTTAAACATGTCACTATTGTCCCTTATCGTAGTCACTCCACTGATAGGCGCGCTGGTAATACTCGCCATCCCGGGCACGAGGACAAGATTGATACAGGGCGTGGCCCTGGTCACCAGCGCGGTCTGCCTGTTCCTTACCGGCTATCTCTACGCCGCCTTCGACAAGGCCGTGGTCACGATGCAGTTCGTGGAAAAGTTCTCCTGGATACCGGCTTTCAATATTAATTATTATGTCGGCGTTGACGGGCTTTCCGTGGCCCTGATCACGCTCACCGGCCTGCTCACGACGCTCGCTATAATCTATTCGTTCAACATTACGCTCCGGGTCAAGGAATTCTTCTTCTGGTTCCTCCTGCTGGAGGTCGGCATGCTGGGCGTGTTCGTGGCGCTGGATTTCTTCCTGTTCTACATTTTCTGGGAACTCACGCTGGTCCCCATGTACTTCCTGATCGGCGTCTGGGGCGGTCCCAAGAAAGAGTACGCCGCCATCAAGTTCTTCCTCTATACCCTGTTCGGCAGCCTGCTGATGCTGCTGGGCATCCTGGCGCTCTACTTCAATTCCACGCCGCATACCTTCGATATGCTGGAGCTGGTCAACCAGGCCCGCCTGCTGCCCCTGACCATGCAGATCTGGATCTTCCTGGCCCTCTATGTCGGCTTCGCCATCAAAATCCCGGCTTTCCCGTTCCACACCTGGCTGCCGCTGGCCCACGTAGAGGCCCCCACCGGGGTCAGCGTGATCCTGGCCGGCGTTCTCCTTAAGATGGGCACCTACGGCATCATGCGCGTTTCTTTCCCCGCGCTGCCGCAGGCGACCGAATGGTTCATGCCTTTCTTTATAATCATAGCCGTCATCAATATCGTCTACGGCGCCTTCTGCGCCATGGCGCAGAAGGACCTGAAGAAAATGGTCGCCTATTCCTCCATAAACCATATGGGCTACTGCATGCTGGGCATGGCGGCTATGTCGACCATCGGCTTCAACGGCGCGGTGCTGCAGATGATCACCCACGGGATCATCACCGGCTCTTTGTTCTTCCTGGTGGGAGTGCTCTATGACCGCGCCCATACCCGCGACATAGACGCTTTCGGCGGCCTGGCCGCCAGGTTCCCGGTCTTCGCCGGTCTGATGGTCATCCAGGTGATGGCCTCGCTCGGCCTGCCCGGCCTGGCCGGCTTCGTCGGCGAGTTCCTCTGCTTGCTGGGCGCTTTCGAGGCGTGGCCATATTATGTGGCCGTCGGCGCCATCGGCATCCTGGTGACGGCCGCCTTCTTCCTGCGCATGATAGAGAAAGTCTTCCTCGGGCCCTTCAACGAGAAATGGGCCGGCCTGAAGGATATTAATTTCCGCGAGCTGGTCGCCATCGTCCCGCTGGTCGTGCTTACCATCGTGATAGGCGTCTGGCCCAGGTTCTGCCTG
Organism: uncultured Elusimicrobia bacterium; assembly: GCA_947085555.1. Lineage (GTDB taxonomy): Bacteria > Elusimicrobiota > Elusimicrobia > Elusimicrobiales > UBA9959 > UBA9959. Next base: position 3,443 of record CAMTWW010000182.1, read on the forward strand.
GACCTGATAGACCCTACTATCACCTACTTGGTCGGGATAATTAAGTAGTAAGTGGTAAGGATTAAGCAGTAAGCAGCAGATTTTAAAACTTAATCCTTACCACTTAATCCTTAATCCTGAATAGAATTTATGTCAAACCTTATCCTCCTGAATCCTGAAATCATACTGGCCTGCGCGGGGCTGCTTATCTTGCTGGCCGGCGCTTTTATCGGCGAGAGTCGCGCCAGGCTGCTCTTCCACCTCGGGACTATCAGCGCCGCGGCGGTGCTCGGGATGGTAATAACGCAGGCGGCCATGGCGGCTTACGGCACGGGGACCATGTGGGTGCTCGATCCTTCCGCCCAGCTCTTCAAGTTTATAATCCTCGCCGCCACCGTCTTCACGCTCCTCCTGTCCGTAAACTATAGCGCCATACAGCCCAGGCATGTGGGAACGTATACCGCGCTGCTCCTCTGGGCAAGCTGCGGGATGATGCTGCTCTCCGGGGCCATGGATTTCATCTACCTGCTCATCTCCCTGGAGCTCATAAGCATCTGCTGCTTCATCCTGACCGGCTTCGAGCAGAAGAACCCCAGGTCCGCCGAAGGCGCGATAAAATATTTCCTGATGGGCGGGCTTTCCACCGCCGTAACCATCTACGGCATCTCCCTGTTCTACGGCGCCACCGGCACGACGAACCTGTTCAACTACGTTTCCTCGGCGGACCTGCATTTCAACGATCCCGCCTATATCATGGGGATGCTTTTCATCCAGGTGGGTTTCGGCTTTAAGATCTCCATGGTGCCTTTCCACTTCTGGGCGCCCGACGCTTACGAAGGCGCGCCGACCCCGGTGACGGCTTACCTATCCGTGGCCTCCAAGCTGGCCGCCCTCGGCGCCATGCTGCGTATCTTCGCCTCCGTGGTGCCGCATTACGCCATCAGCGCCACCATGCTCATAGCGGTGCTGGCCGCCCTTACCATGACGCTGGGCAACCTGACGGCCCTGTTTCAGACGAATATCAAAAGGCTGCTGGCTTATTCCTCCATCGCCCAGGCCGGCTATATGCTTATCGGTCTCGTGGTGGCCGACCCGCTCGGCCGCGAAAGCGTTCTTTTCTACGCGCTGGCTTATTTAGTGACGAATATGGGCGCTTTCGCGGTAGCGATGGTCGTGGCCGGGAAGACCGGCTCTTACGGGCTGGAAGCCTACGACGGGCTGGCAAAGCGCTCGCTGGGCCTGAGCATAGTGATGGTGATGTTCCTCCTGTCGCTCGCCGGGATACCTCCCCTTGTCGGCTTTATCGCCAAATTTTACGTTTTTGCTTCGGCGGTAAATTCGCAGACTTACCTTTGGCTGGCGATTGTGGGCGTGCTGAACAGCGTCGTGTCCGTTTACTATTATATGAACATCGCCCGCAGGATGTTCTTCGCGGAAGGCAAGGATACCTCGGCTGTTGAAACGGATCTGTATACCACCGGCGTGATCTTCATCACCTCGGCGGCCACCCTTTTGATGGGCCTGCTCCCGCAGATCTTCATGCGCATAGTCAAAAGCTGCGTTTCCTTCCATAGCTGAGCCAAAACCAAAATCCAGCTACGTTTCCTGGGCTGAGCTTCTGCTTGGCGGTATGCCTAGGCCTGATGGCCCGGAACTGGGCGGGGAATTGCTTTTTAGAAAAAATGTGGTATACTATAATGCAGTTAGTTATCACTATGGATAACATAATACCATGAAATGGGATAAATTACTTGGTTTGGTAGCAGAACAACCGATCTTTTCGGCGGAAATGCTGCGTGTCGGGAAAGCCGCGCCCGGGGCTGTGAATGTGCAGCTTAGCCGCTGGAAAAAAGCGGGCAAGATCACGCAGCTCAGAAGAGGGGTGTACATGGCAAACCCGCCCTATGTAAAACTCCTTCCCGGCTATGACCTCTATGCCGCCGCGCTGCTGCATACTCCCTCTTATTTAAGTCTGGAAAAAGCGCTGGAATACCACGGTCTCATCCCGGAAGGCGTGGCTGTCTACACTTCAGTGACCACGCGGAGGCCGGTTGAGCTGAAAACCCCGGTCGGCCGGTATTCGTACAGGCAGCTTACGCGGAATCTGTTCTGGGGCTACGAGCGGCTTGAGGCCGGCGGCGGAGAGGCTTTTATTGCCCTGCCTGAAAAAGCCATTTTGGACCTGTTTTATCTTAACGGAGTTAATATTACCGCAGCTTACCTGGAGGAGCTCCGGCTGCAGAATCTGGAGAATCTCGACTTATCCCGCTTGGCCGCTTTCGCCGGCAGATTCGCCGGGCCGGGGGTGAAGCGGGCCGCCAGAAAACTTGCCGAATACGTGCTGGCGCGCGGCGGCGAGGGGAAATCATTATGAAAGATTATATTCTCGGCCTGGTTCTAAAACAAGCCGGCCATAACGCGCGGCTTAACCTTCTGCGCGAATACCTGCAGGCGTACATTCTGCGCGTGATGCACGACGCAGGAGCTTTCCGGTCTACGGCTTTCGTGGGCGGCACCGCCCTGCGGTTCTTATACGGTCTGCCGAGGTTCTCGGAAGACCTCGATTTCTCTGCGGTCGAAGGCGGCGGGCCGCCGTTCCCGGAGCTCCTCAAAAAAATCAAGGGGGAGCTGGTCCTGGCCGGCTACGATGTCGCCGTGAATTACAATGACGAAAAGACCGTGCGCAGCGCTTTTGTTAAATTTAACGGTTTGCTGTCGGCGGCGGGGCTCTCCGGGCATAAAGAACAGCGGCTTTCAATTAAGATCGAGATCGATTCCAGGCCTCCCGCCGGCGCGGGGCTTGAGGTCCGCGTGGTGAACAAGTATTTCCCCATCGCTTTTCAGTCGTATGACGTGCCGTCGCTGTTCGCCGGCAAGGCGCATTGCGTCTTCTCGCGAAAGTACACTAAAGGCAGGGATTTTTTCGATATCGGCTGGTACTTGTCCAAATGGCCGGGGCTTAAACCGAACCTTGTCCTGCTGAATAACGCGCTGACGCAGACAGGCTGGAAGGGCGAATTTCCGGGAGAGAATAACTGGCGGGCTATGCTTTATGAAAAGAGCGCCGGGACGGATTGGGAGAAAGTCAGGCACGACGTGGAAAATTTCCTGGAGAACCCCTCCGACCGGGAGATCTTTACCAAAGAAAATATCCTGGGCCTGCTAAAGCAGCGGTAAATGAAATATCCCACGGATGCTATTCTTCCTTCTGAAAAACGGCCCTTAAAAGGCGGCAGGGCGCTGCGCGTTACGCTGCGCACGGCCCATATCATAAGCTTCGCGGTCCTGTTCGGCGGGCACTGGTTCGGCGTTCCCAAGGCCGAGCTTCTGCCCTGGCTTTACTGGAGCGTTTTTACCGGCGCCGGCCTGATGGCCCTGGAACTGTGGGGTGGCTTGGATTGGCTGTTACAGCTGGCCGGGGGATTTACGCTGCTAAAGGTGGCGCTGTTGTGCCTTGTTCCGGTCTTCCCGGAGCAGGCGCGTATTTTGCTGCTGCTGGCCGCAGCGATAGGCTCCGTCGGCTCACATATGTCGGCAAAGCTGCGGCATTTCAACTACGTCAGATTCCGGAAAACTTCAGGCTAAGGGCTCGTGAAAGAATAAAGATCGGAAGAGCACACGTCTGAACTCCAGTCACGCTTGAACGCATCTCGTA
>CAMTWW010000183.1:0-3426 GCA_947085555.1 uncultured Elusimicrobia bacterium
CGGCGATACAGGCCCTGGCCAACCTGGCGCTTACGCTTATAAAGACCGGCAAGCAGGAGGAGGCCGCCGCCGTCACCGCCCAGATAGCCCTTACCGACATAGTCTCGGCCAGGCGCATCCTGGCATCTTTCCCGCAGGACCGTCTGCCCGTTTTATTCCCGCCTCAGGCCCAGGCCGGGCGGAACCAGGAGCAGGCCCCCGTCAGCGCCCCCAGGCCCGCGCCGGAGCCGCAGCCGGGGTGCGAAGCACAATTCAGCGAAAACAGGAGGGGACCGGAAGCCCCTAAGCCCGCCGCCCCGGCCGCCTCAGCGCTGGATTCGGCCGGCGGAGGCTTCCAGTTCATCAATCCTTCTGCCAACCAGCCGCAGGCCGTAGAGACGAACTCTCTTTCCCCGGCGCAGCCCAAGCCCTCTATTTCCGGCAGGCTGCCCGCCGCCCCCGCCGCGGCGCCGCTGTTACAGATAGAAACAATCCGCGACACTATGTCCCGGTCCTCGCAACCCAGCGAGGAGGACAGCCGGAAGGACGATTTTATCTCGCGCGCCTTCAAGCTGGCTTCCTCCCTTGAGGACGAGCTCGGGCGCAAGGTTTACTTCAACCTCGACGGTCTCGGCGAGGTAGAAAAGAAGCTGCGGGTTAAGTTTTTAAAGGCCGGGGCCAACCAGCAGGGCAATCTGGAGACGGTAAGGGACTGCGCGGCCTTCCTCTGTTATTTCCTGCAGGAGAGGCATAAGGGCCGCCTCATAAAAATGGAGGACTTCGACCCCTGGGGCTGGCCTATGCTCTTCGAGCAGCCGGGCCAGAAGGTGACCACCTACCCGATCCAGCGGGTCTGGCGCCTGCTCTGGGAAGAGGCAGTGCCCGAGCCGGGCTGGCTGACAAAGTATTCCTATTGGCTCGCGGCCAGGCTCAAGGAGCCCTCCCCGCCCGCCTGCGGCGCGGCCGCGGCGCGCTCGAAGACCGCGAGCGACCCGGAGAGGAGCGTGGACGCGCAGACCGAGCACAAGCGCATGCTGGTGCTGATCTCCTCCCTGAGCGAGACCTCGCATATCGAATTGGGCCGCTCGGGGCTGCTCAGGCTGGAAACCGCGATCAAAGAGAAATTCAGGCCCAATATTCCCCCGACTTCCGACGGCTGGAAACTGCTCCGCTGCTACGGCCATCTCCTGGCGGCCATTCTGGCCAAAGACTTTAAAGCGGCCTGGTACAACGTGGACGGCGACGACGGGGGCTGGTCCATGCAGCTGCCCTCTAAAACCTTCGTCTTCCCGCTCGGCAAGATCTACAAGACGGCTTCCCACCGGGACGACCTGGGCGCTTACTACGAAGTCCTTCTGCAGGAAAAGCTCAGACACCGGGCCGGACCCATATAAGCCCGGGCCTTTTGACCGAGGTTCCAATTGCGCGCCCAATTTTATAGAATTGGTAAAAATACCAGCCTGGAGCGACTATGCTGAAATCCGACGCGTGGATACGGGAAATGTGCCGCAAGAGGAAGATGATCTCCCCCTTCGTGGAGGGCCTCGTGGCCAGGGGAAAGGTCTCCTACGGCCTCTCCTCCTACGGTTACGACATACGGGTCGCCGATGAATACAAGGTTTTCACCGACGTGCACAACTGCGTGGTGGACCCCAAGAACTTCAACGACAAGTCCTTCGTGGACATAAAGGCCCCTTACTGTATAGTCCCGGCGCATTCCTTCGCGCTCTCCCGCTCCGTGGAATATTTCAGGATACCGCGCAGCGTACTCGGCCTCTGCATCGGGAAGAGCACCTACGCCCGTTGCGGTATAGTGGTTAATATCACCCCGCTGGAGCCGGAATGGGAGGGGCACCTGACGCTGGAGATCTCCAACACCACGCCGCTGCCGGCCAGGATCTATTCCAACGAGGGCATAGCCCAGCTGGTCTTCCTGGAATCGGACCGGGAATGCGAAACCTCCTATAAGGATAGGAAAGGCAAATACCAGGCGCAGCGCGGCGTGACCCTGCCGCGAATACTCAAACCCAGATGAGAGAATTCCGCTCTTCCGGAAAACTGTCGGCGGCGGTGGCCGCCTCCCTTTTTTTTTGCGGCGCGGCCCGGGCCGGTATAGAGCTGGAAAGGGCCCGTGAGGCGGCGGCGCTTGGGTCGGAGGCCAGGGCTTTCGAGATAGCGCTGTCCGGCTTCCTGCCCCCAGGTTCCGGAAAGGGAGAGCAGGCCGTAGTCCCGGACAGGGAACTTTTCCTCTACGCCGTGGAGCTGCTGCCGGAGAACTCTCCCGGCCGCGCGAAGTCGCTGGCCGCCGCAGGCGGCGCAATGCTGAAAAAGAAGAGCGAAGACTACGCCTGGTATCTGGGTCTCTGTAAAGCCATGCGGGTGACGGGACGGTCAGCGGAGGCTATGTCTAACTGTAAAAAGTCCCTTGAGCTGGACCCCACGGTCTACCCGGTCTACCGCGAGCTGGGTCTTACCTACGCCGCCGCCGGCAATCCCCGCAAGGCGGCCGAAACCCTGGCGCAGGGGGTTGAGATCTCTTCGTCGAGCTACCAGGCGCGCTACTACCTGGCGAAAGTACTGGAAAAGCGCGGGGACTCAAGCCGGGCCGCCGCCTCTTATGCCAAAGGCCTGGCCCTGGCGAAGCGCGACCCCGGTCTCGACGCGGCTTATTACCGGGCGCTGATCCAGGCCGGCTTGAAGAGGACGGCCGCCGAAAAAGCGAAAGCGCGCCCGAAAAAAACCGGTCCGCCCGCCCCCGGGGACGAGCAGCCGACCGCGGCCTGCCTGGCCAGATTCCGCGAAGAGTTTCTTAAAGACAATCTCGGGACGGCGCTGGCGGCCAGCGACGGCTGCCTTAAATTCTCGCCCTCCGACCCGCAGCTGGCGGCCGAACGCGCGCCGCTGCTGGTGCGCCTGGGCAGGTACGAGGAAGGCGTAAAAGAATACGAGCGGGCTGCCTCCCTGTACGGGGAAAAAAACTCCGCCGCCGCGCACAGCAGGGTCAAAGCCGCGGAGACCTGGCTCAAGCTGGGCAAACACGACAAAGCGCTGGTCCAGTACAGGCTGGCGCTGAAGGCCGACCCGCGGGACATGAACGCCCTCAAGGGCCTGGCCGCCGCGCTGGAAGCCCGCTCTGATTTCAGCGGGGCCGTGGAAACTTACGACGCGATCCTGAAGCTGGAGCCGGGCAACGAAAAGGCGCGGGTAAGGAAAGAGGAGCTCAAGGCGGGGGCGCTGACCAGCGCGCAGATCCTCGAGGAACTGAAGCTGCGCCAGGCCGCCGACATCAGGAAGACGGCCCTGCAGCCGGAGGATATAAAACTTTTCAAGGCTATAAAAGCCGCTGAAATAAGCGGCGCGGTGGATTACCTCAAGAAGAAAGCCCAGTCGTCCAGGGGCCTGGTCTTCGAGCGGAACACCCCCGAAGGAACGAAGCTGCTGCTGACC
>CAMTWW010000184.1:0-2669 GCA_947085555.1 uncultured Elusimicrobia bacterium
CTGGTAGTCACAAGCGTGAAGAGCGCGGAGCTGATAAAGCACGCCTCCAACTCCTTCCTGTCCACCAAGATCTCTTTCATTAACGCCGTGGCCAACGTCTGCGAAAAGACCGGCGCCAACGTCGAGGACGTGGCCCGCGGCATGGGCCTGGACAAGCGCATAGGCCCGGCTTTCCTGAAGGCTGGCATCGGCTTCGGCGGCTTCTGCTTCCCCAAGGACCTGGAAGCCTTTTACTGGCTGAGCAGCCAGGTGGGCTATGACTTCGAGCTGCTTAAGGCCGTGAAGAATATAAACGAGAGCCAGAAGATGTGGCTGCTCAGGAAAATAGAGGAAGAGCTCTGGAACATCGAGGGCAAGACCGTGGCGCTGCTGGGCCTGGCCTTCAAGCCGGAGACTGACGATATGCGCTTCGCCCCTTCCCTCGACATCATCCGCGAACTGCTCAAGCGCGGCGCCAGGGTGCGCGCCTACGACCCCGTCTCCCAGGAGAACGCCAGGAAGTGCATAAAGGGCATCTATTTCGCGAAGGATGCCTATGATTGCGCCAGGGACGCGGACTGCGTCTGCGTCGTGACCGAATGGAAAGAGTTCGGCAGGCTGGACCAGAAGAAACTTATGGCCGCGGCAAAGCACCGGATAATGATAGACGGCCGCAATCTCTACGACCCCGCCGCCATGCGCGGCCTGGGCTGGACGTACAAGTCAGTGGGCAGGCCGTAATAACGGCAGTTGATAGAGTTGGAAACGGCAGTTGATAAGTTGATAAGTTGATAAAGTTGATAAAGTTGATAAAGTTGATAGAGTACTTAGTCTAGTCAACTCAGTCAACTTGTCAACTCAGTCAACTTGTCAACTCAGTCAACTTGTCAACTTAATCAACTTATAAACCATATGAGAATTTTAGTTACCGGCGCCGCCGGCTTTTTAGGCAGCCATCTTTCGCGCTATCTGCTGGGCAAGGGCCACTCGGTGATAGGCATAGACAACTTCATCACCGGCAATATCGCCAATATCGAGGACCTGCTCAAGAACCCCAGGTTCGAGTTCACCAAGTACGACGTCACCAATTATCTGCACGTGCCTGGCAAGCTCGACGCGGTGCTGCACTTTGCCAGCCCCGCCTCGCCGATAGATTACCTGAAGTTCCCGATCCCGACGCTGAAGGTCGGCGCGCTGGGCACGCATAAGGCCCTGGGCCTCGCCAAGGAAAAAAAGGCCGTCTTCATGATAGCCTCCACCTCCGAAGTTTACGGCGACCCGCTGATCAACCCCCAGCACGAAGCCTACTGGGGCAATGTGAACCCCATCGGCCCCCGCGGGGTTTACGACGAGGCCAAGCGCTACGCCGAAGCCCTGACCATGGCCTATCACCGCTACCACAAGATGCCGGTGCGCCTGCTGCGCATCTTCAACACCTACGGGCCCAATATGCGCCTCGAGGACGGCCGCGCCGTCCCCAATTTCATGACGCAGGCGCTGAAGAACAAGCCCATCACCGTTTACGGCGACGGCACGCAGACCCGCAGCCTCTGCTACGTCTCCGACCTGATCGACGGCATCTACCGCCTGCTGAACAGCAAAGAGAACAATCCCGTCAACATCGGGAACCCGCACGAGATCTCCCTGCTCCAGCTGGCCGAAGCCGTAAAGAGGCTGACCGGCAGCAAGTCTAAAATAGTTTTCCGCCCCCTCCCCGAAGACGACCCCAGGGTGCGCCGCCCCGACATCACCCGGGCGAAAAAAATACTGAAATGGGAGCCGAAGGTGGACCTGGAGGAAGGCCTTAAGAAAACGGTGGCCTATTTCAGAGCAAAGGTCTGCTGACCTGAAGACAAATACCCTGCCCGCTACCCCTGGAGCAGCATCCGGGCGCCTATAATCCCGCTAAGAGCCTCCAGGTTTATCGGCTTCGAGATATAGTCGAAGGCGCCGAAATCCAGGCAGCGGCGCGCCAGTACCTCGTCCGCATTGCCGGTGATCATCATGAACCCGGTGCCGGTCATTTCCGGCGCCAGCTCCTTAAGCACTTCGATGCCGTCCTTTTCCGGCATGGAAATATCCAGCAGGACGATATCGGGCCGCCGCGCGCGCGCGAGCTCCAACGCCTCGGCCCCGTCCCCGGCCTCGATAATTTCATAGGACAGGGAGGATAAAAAACGGCGCAGAATATTGCGCGTTTCCTGGTCGTCGTCGGCGACAAGTATAAGCCCGGCCGACTTGCCCGGCGCGGCGCCGGCCGCAGCCGGCTTAGGCGCGGGGACCGCCGCCTTGGCCGGTACGCCCAGCAGGCGGTCCACCTCGGCCAGTACCGGGGAAAGCCCGTCGCTTTTTGAAAGAAAAGCCGCCGCCCCGCTGCGGAGGTAGGCGCCGACCTCTTCCGGATCGTTATAGCCGCTGAGGATCAATATAGGCACGGTCTTTGAAACTTCCCGTATTTTGTCGAAAACCCCGGAACCGGACAGGATAGGCAGGTCCCGGTCCAGCACCACTAGGTCAGGCAGGGCGGCCTTAAACATCTGCACGCCGTTGGCCCCGTCGGCCGCGGCAAAGACTTCATGCCCGGCGCGCGTAAGGAAGACAAAAAGAGCGTCCCGCACTATCCCGTCGTCGTCGATAATAAGTATTTTTGCCATAGTTAGTGTAGTGTCCCAGCCATATCTTTACAATGA
>CAMTWW010000185.1:0-2474 GCA_947085555.1 uncultured Elusimicrobia bacterium
CTTCCGATCTTTGCCCAGCCGCTTGAGCACCGAGCCGATGGCCAGCATGGAGCCTATGCTGTCCCCGTCCGGGTTAAGGTGCCCGGAGAGGAAAAAAGTTTCGGAGCCGGCTATCAGTTCCTCGAGGCGCTTGAACTCGGTCTCGAGGTCCAGGGTTCTCATCGGGGTTTTCATTTTTCTGAGCGTATCTGCTTGAATATACCCTCTATGTGCGCCGCCTTCCCAGGGGTCTCGTCGAATTTGAAGACCAGTTCCGGGACGTTCTTGACGCACAGCCGCTTGAACAGCTGTGTGCGGATCTCCCGGCTGTGGGCTTTAAGGATACGCTCCTTGCGCCGGCGCTCCTCGTCCGTGCCCAGCACCGAGTAATACACGGTTAGGACCTTGCTGTCCTTGGTAAGCTCGGTGCCGGTCAGCGTCAGGATACCGTTGGCGTTGATGCCGTTGATAGTCAGGATCGCCGCGCTGATCTCAGCCAGGAAGAGCTCCTTCAGCCTTTGATTTCTTTTTACGCCCATACTGAGCTGCTTAAGCGCCCGGCGCCGCAAGGCGGCGGATACGCTCCTCTTTGGTTATGACCTCTATCAGGTCGCCCACGCGGAAGTCCTTGAAGCCGTCGAGCAGGATACCGCACTCTATACCCTTCTCCACTTCTTTCACGTCTTCCTTGAAGCGCTTGAGGCCGGAGATCTTGCCGGCGCCTACGAGATCTTTGCCGCGCATCACACGCATGACCTGGTTGCGGACCAGCTTGCCTTCGCGCACCAGCGACCCGGCCACCTTGCCGGAGCTGAGGTCGAAGATCTGCTGGATCTCGGCGCGGCCGGCCACGGTCTCGATGATTTCGGGGGCCAGCAGGCCGCTCATCGCGGCGCGCACGTCCTCGAGCAGGTCGTAGATGATCTTGTACTCGCGTATCTCCACGTCCGCGTCCTTGGCGGCCTCCCGCACCTTCGAGTCCACTTCCACGTGGAAGCCGAGGATGACGGCGGAGGAGGCTTTGGCCAGCAGCACGTCGGATTCGGTGATATTGCCGATGCCGGTATGTAGCATCTGGATCGCCACTTCGTGGGTGCTCATTCTCTCGAGCGAGTCCTTGATGGCCTGCAGCGAGCCGAACATATCCGTCTTTAGCACTACGTTCAGGTTCCGCAGCAGCTTCTGATCCACCTGCGATTTAAGCGACAGCAGGGTGACATGCCTCTGGTGGGACATGGCTTCCTCGCGGCGGTTAAGCTTGCGCTTATCGGCCACGTGGCGGGCCTCTTTCTCATTTTCCACGACTTTCAGTACATCGCCGGCCGTGGGAACTTCGCCGCTGATGCCCAGGATCTCACCGGGCTGGCTGGGCTTCAGCTCTTCGAGCCTATGGCCGTGGTCGTCCACGATGGCGCGCACTTTGCCGTGCGCGGCGCCCACGGTGAACGGGTCGCCCACACGTATGGTGCCGGTCACGTTGATAACAGTGGCCACGATACCCTTCTTGGAATCCAGCCTGGATTCGATCACTATGCCCTGGCCGGGCTTATCGGGGTTGGCCTTAAGCTCCATCATTTCGGCCTGGATGCTGACTATCTCAAGCAGCTTATCTAGGTTCAGACGCTTCTTGGCGGAGACTTCCACCATGGGCGTCTTGCCGCCCCAGTCTTCTGGCAGCAGGCCGTGGTTGGACAGCTGCTGCTTTATCTGCTGGGTATTGGCGGTAGGCAGGTCTATTTTATTGATAGCAACGATGATAGGCGCGTCGGCGGCCTTGGCGTGGTTTATGGCTTCCAGGGTCTGGGGCATGACGCCGTCCACCGCGGAAACTACGAGGACGACCATGTCGGTTATCTTCACGCCGTGGGCGCGCATGGCGGTGAACGCCTCGTGGCCCGGGGTATCCAGCACGGTTATATTGCCGCGGGGGGTCTTAACCATGTAGGCGCCGATATGCTGGGTTATCTGCCCGGCTTCGGAGTCCACAACATTGGATTCGCGGAGCGCGTCGAGCAGGGTGGTTTTGCCGTGGTCTACATGGCCCATGATGGTGATGATGGGGGAGCGGGCTTTAAGGTTCTCGGGCTTCTCATGCTCGATCTCCTCTATAAGCTCCTCCTCGCCGTACATGGGGATAAGCTCCAGGTCGTGGCCGTAATCGGCCGCTATCAGCATGGCCGCGTCCTCGTCCAGGCGCTGGTTGATGGTGGCGAACACGCCCATTCCCATAAGTTTCTTTATGAGGTCGGTAGTCTTCACTCCAAGTTTCTCGGCCAGCTCGCGTACGATGACATTAGTCGGGACCTTCAGCTTGGGCAGCGCGGGCTTTTCGCCTTCGGCCGGCGGCTGGGCGGCTGGGGCCGCCGGTTTGGCGGCCGGGAGCTGCGGCTTGGGAGCCGCCGGCTTCGCCGCTGGGTGGGCCGGGCGGGAAACTGGGGCCTGCGGCCGCTGGGGCGCGGAGCCAGGGCGCATAGCCGGGGACGATGGCTTTATGA
>CAMTWW010000186.1:0-4672 GCA_947085555.1 uncultured Elusimicrobia bacterium
GCCGTTGGACAGTGTGCAACCGGACACGCCCGCGGGGTGTCCGGGGCCGTTGGGGTTGGATTCCAGGCGCCGCCCAGTGTTTGGCCCCGGCCCGCGCCGCCCGCCCCAGCCTTATGGCAAAATTTCAGATAGCGTCATCTTCGTTTGCTTTCCTGATATATTATCTTTTATAATAAGATAAACGATTTAAGCGGAAGTCTTCAATCCGGATTTGGGGGAAACTTGCTGGAAAAAAAAGTGCTGGTGGTGGATGACGATCCCAATGTGGGGCTGCTCATTTCCGCCGTGCTGAAAAAATACAACTACTCCGTGACTACCTGTTACCGCGGGGAAGAAGTCGTCGCCCTCCTGAAGGACAATAAGCCCGATCTGATCCTGCTGGATCTCCGTATGCCCGGAATAGACGGCTATACTCTCTGCAAGAGCATACGCGAAGCCCCGGATACGCGCGATATTCCCGTCATAATTCTCAGCGGAGTGGCCGAGGTGGACGCCAGGGTGAACACCATAGAGCTCGGCGCCGACGACTTCGTGACTAAACCCTTCGACGTGCGGGAGCTCAGGGCCAGGATCAACCGCATCCTCAAGCGGAAAAGCGCGGATACGGCCCTCAACCCGCTCACCCGCCTGCCGGGCAGCCCGGCCATAGAGGAAGACGTTACCCGGCGCATAGCCGACGATGAGCCCTTCGCTTTCTGCTACGTGGATGCCGACAACTTCAAAGCCTACAACGACGTTTACGGCTACGCCAGGGGCGACGAGGTGATAAAGCGCATCGCCCTCCTGCTCGCCGAGAAGGCGAAGGCGGTGGCCGGCCACGATTATTTCATCGGCCACGTCGGCGGCGACGACTTCGTCCTGATAACCTCCCCCGAGGATTCCGAAACCGTGGCCCGGGCCGTCACCGAGGAGTTCGACCGGCTCATCCCCGGGTTCTACAATGAGGCAGACCGCAAGCGCGGCTTCATCACCACGATGGACCGCAAGAACAAGACCAGGGATTTCCCGATAATGTCGCTGACCCTAGCCATAGTGGCCCCGCACACGCAGAGACACTACGCCAAGATAGTGGAAAGCGCGGCGGAACTCAAGAACTATGCCAAGGAACTGGCCTCAAGGCGCGGGAGCATCTTTGTGAGGGACAGGCGTATCTAGTTGATAGAGATGACTGTTGATAGAGTTGACTGGTTGATAGAGTTAGCGGAACTTGATTTCTACTTTATCAACATATCAACTCTATCAACTAGTATAACTAAATGACCACAGAACCCGATCTGGCAGGCACGGTTTTCGCCGGCTGCAAAATAATCTGCAAGCTGGGCCAGGGCGGCATGGGCTCTGTTTACAAGGCCCACCAGGCCGCGCTGGACAAGTTCGTCTGCGTAAAGATCCTCGCGCCCGAACTGGCCCGGGAACAGCGCAATATAGATTTTTTCCTCCGGGAAGCCCGCTCGGCGGCCAAGCTCGAACATCCCAATATAGTCCATATCTATAATTTCGGCCAGGAGAACGGCGCCTATTTCATCATCATGTCCTACGTGGAGGGAAAGACCCTTCAGGACCTGGTGACGGAGAAGGGCCGGCTTCCGGTGAAGGAAGCCACCAGCATCCTGACCGGGGTCCTGCACGGCCTGGCCCACGCGCATTCCAAATCCGTGATACACCGCGATATCAAGCCCGCCAACATCCTGGTCGGCTCCGACGGTACCCCGCGCATCGTGGACTTCGGCCTGGCGCGCAGCATAACCGAAGAAAAGCAGCTCACGATGGCCGGCGAAATGGTGGGCACGGCGTATTTCATGTCCCCGGAGCAGGCCCTGGCCGGAACCGTGGACAGCCGCGCGGACCTCTACGCTCTGGGCGCCACCTACTTTTATATACTCACCGGCAGGTATCCTTTCGACGGCAAATCGTCCATCGAGGTGATACACAAGCATATCGGGAACCCAGTTCCCAACGTTATGCTGATAAGGCCGGACATCCCGCTGTGGGCCAGCCGCGTGATAGAGCGGCTGATGAACAAGAAGCCGGAAGAGCGCTACCAGGCCGCCGGCGAAGTTATCGCCGAATTCGAGAAACACAACTCCGAGGTCGAATACATAGAGCCGACCTCGAACGAAAGGACTTTAGACATCCCGGAAATTACCGCCCGCATCCAGGCCGCAGCCGAAGTCCCGCAGGCCTCTCTTGAAAGGTCCGACCCCAAGCCGTCCGGCAGGACGCAGGCGCCCCCGCCGCTCACGGTCAGGCTCGGTCAGCCGGTTGGTCCCGGGCAGAAGCCCGCTCTCCAGCTCGCCGCCCTGCATAATAGCCTGAAGATCGCCGTGCACCTCTCGCTGACCCTGGTAGGCACCGGTTTCTTCGTGCTCTCCGGCGCCTCAGGGACCGTACCCGGCTCCCTCTCCTCGCCGCTCGATTCCAATCCGGCTGCCGCCTTCTCGCTAGCGCTGGCCGGTATCGCACTGTACGGATGGGCCCTCTGGCAGAAGCCTCTCAAGTTCACACCGACGTACTCCCTTTTCGCCCTGGCCGCGGCGGCCGCGGCTTACGCCGGGGGGGCCTACATTCCCGCCCCACCGGGCGCGGACACGGTAACCAAGGGTTTCCTGGCGATAAAAATAGGCCTCGGGAATATCTTCTCCGGCGCTAACCTCATAGTTTACGCCCTTTTCCTCTACCTGGCCGCGTCGAAAGCCGTATTCAAAGGGAACTGGATCGTCAAGGTGCTGTCGGTCGCGGCCTACCTTGGCGGGCTGGGCCTTACTTATGTCTATTTCAAGGCCGGGGCGGAAGTCGCCCCGGAGCAGATCTGGCTGGCGGCGGGCGGCCTGCTCTCCGCGCTGGGCCTGATCGCCGCGCTCACCCAGAAAGAGTTCTCGCTGTTCTTTAACCCGCAGTTCCTTTTCCTGGCGGCCAACCTGGCCATGTTCGCCATGTTCACCAATCCGCAGATCGAGAACATAACCTCCCGGAAGGAAAAGGCGGAAGACGCCGCGGCGGCGCAGACTAACCGTCTCAATCTACAGAACTACCAGCAGGCCGTTCTGGCCGCGCAGGCGGAAGCACTTTACGACGAAGAGGGGCGCCCGCTGGCACCCAGGCTGCCCCGGAAGCCCGATGAAGTAAAGCCCCTAGAGCGCGGCAAGCTGCAGACCCAGGCTAGGCTCGAATACTACAAAGCGCTGGGCCTCCGCATAAGTAGTACGCTGGCACATTCCGCCGGCATAATCTTCATAGCCTTTTTCCTTGCGCTGATGGCGAACGCCTGCTTTATAGAGGAACTCTTAGCCTCGTACAGGGACAGGGAACTTTACTAGGACTGGTCAATAATGCAAAAATTTATTTTCTCGGATATCCTGTGGGGAACGGCGCTTACGCTGGCCGCCCTCTTTTTCTACTTCACCGGCACCGGCCTGGAATCGGCCGAGCTCAAATTCTACGACTTCCGCGCGCGCCTCAGCGCCGGCGTCCCCGCCCGGAGCGACATAGCGGTCATAGAGATCAACGACGACAGCATCTCCAAGATAGGCCGGTGGCCCTGGTCCCGCTCCAGGATAGCGGACATGCTGGTCCTGCTTTCCTCGGAAACCTCCAAGCCCTCCGTGATTGGCCTGAACATACTCTTCTCGGAGCCCGAGAGGAACAGCGACGCCCAGCTGGCCGACCTACTAAAGAACAAATACACCGAACTGGTGGCGGAGAAAAAGATCAAGGAAACCGGCAAGGATTCCGAATTCCTGCACGCCATAGACCAGGCCAAAAAGGCCATGGACAACGATCTGAAGCTGGCCGAGGCCACGGCCGCCGCGGGGAACGTGGTGCTGCCGCTTATCTTCGACACCGGCATCCCCGCCTCCAAACCCAAACCCGAGCCCGAATGGATGAAGCGGCTCGCCCCTTCCCTCTCCCATTCCGCCGGGCCCGCGGAAATTTCCATAGAGGGTTCCGCCATAACCGCGCCCATAGATGTGCTGGCCTCCTCGGCCGCGGGCGCGGGCCATGTGAACGTATTCAGCGACAGAGACGGCGCCACGCGCAGGGAATACCCCTTCATCCCTTACGGGCAGAACTTCTACCCTTCCTTCGCCGCTGAAGTCGTGCGAGTCAGCCTGGGGCTGACCCCGGGGCAGGTGACGGTGGCCCCCGGAGATTTGGCGGTTTTCGGAAAAAGCGTGATGAAGCTGGATATAGAATCCTCGGCCCTGCTGGCCTTCAACAAGCGCAAGGCCTTTAAATATTATTCCTTTTACGACGTGGCTGCCGGTAAGGTAGTTCCCGAAGCCTTCAAGGACAAGATAGTCCTCATAGGCCTTACCGCGCAGGGGGTAGGCAGCCTTTACATCACCCCGACGGACAACTCCATGTCGGCGGTGGACTTCACCGCCAATGTGGTGGACAATATACTTTCCGGCCGCTTCATCACCCGCCCCGAGTGGGCCATGCCGGCAGAGCTCGGGCTTATCGCCATAGCCGGCCTTTTCACCGCCTTCCTCCTGCCCAGACTTAAGGCGGGGATGGGGGCCGTGCTGGCGGGGATACTGTTCGCGGCGCTCGTGGCCGCCGGGCTGTTCCTTTTCACCTCCAAGGGCCTCTGGCTGAAGATCATGTACCCCGCCGTGGTCCTGACGGCCGGCTACATCTTCGTCATCACCAAGCGCTTCTTCTCCACGGA
>CAMTWW010000187.1:0-6328 GCA_947085555.1 uncultured Elusimicrobia bacterium
CCGATCTATGAGTCACGCCGCTCACCCTGAGGCTGCTGGTATTGGCAATGAGATAGTACCCGCCCGAGGCCGCGAAAGTTGAGACGTAAGTAAGGGGGATATTGGTGCAAACCTGGTCCTGATATTTGCTCCTGTAGTTAAGCTTCACTGAAGGCGAAGCCCCGCTCCCTATGTTTATAGGGGCGGCGGTCGGGTTGAACAATTCCACATACTGGGCGTCAAAGCCCCCCGCCTGCGGGGTGGAAGCCACCACCTGGCTTATCACCAGGCTGGGATTTATTGCGTAAAGGCTGGAGGAATTCACCGTGCCGGTGCCTATGCGGACAATTGAAAAATTCCGGGGCGTGTAGTTGCCCTGGGAAACATAAAGATCGGAGCTGGTGCTCTGCGAATAAAAACCGGCGGAGGAACAGACAAGGCTGTAGGATCCCGGGGCCACCTGGAAACTGTAATTGCCGCCGGAATCCGAATAGCCGCGCCATTTCGGCATGCCCGCCACCTGCACCAGCACCCCCGTGGCCGGAGAGCCGCTTGCTGTTATCTGGCCGCGGAAGCCCGCGCTTAGCGTGGCCGCGGTCGGGTTCTGATAATAGCTGTCAAGCTGGATTTTTTTCTTCGTTCCTCGGTCCGTCCAGAAAACGTACACGGTAATCTTTTTCATGCCGGGATCGTCGTAACTATACGGGATGACGGAAATGCTGTTGCCGGAAACAGAGACGTAATCAATGTTCACGGCCCGCGACAGGGCGGGCAGCCCCCACAGCGTTATAATTTCCGGCGGATAATTGTTAACGTCATACACAAAGTTCGGATCATAACCGGAACTCAGTTCGGTGGCGCTGGTGACCATAACCTGGAAATAGGATTTATTTTTCAACACCTCCATTTTTTCCTGGGCAAGATTGGTGGCGATGGTTTTAAGGCGGGACTGCGCCAGCGCGAAGTTGATGTACTTAAAACTCCCCATGGTGGCTACCACGCCTATGGTAATGATCGCCATTGCGGCCATTAACTCCACCAGGCTGACTCCGGAGCGGTGGCGCGCGGGTGAAAGCCGCAAACCCTTCATGCCGGACAGTATCCGGGAAATAATTGAATATGCCATAACGCTGTCCTAACCGGCCCCATATTAGGGGATTATAAATACTCTAGCACCCTGAAATCAAGGGGAAGGCAAAAGAAACTCAAATTTCCGCCAAATCCCTAAGGATAAGAGCCGGCGTCCTCTTCCTCGGGGGCGGCTTCCTTGCCGGTGGGCCTGGCGCCTGCGGGCTCCTCGGCCTCGGCCTTGGGAGCCGGCTTCTTTTTAAGTACTTTCTTCATTTTCCTGGGCGCGGGCTGGGCTTCCTTGTCCACCATGGTCTGCCCCGCCTCGTCCTCGTCCGGCCCCGCTGTGGGAGGGGGAAGCTTCTTGCGCTTTACCAGGCGCTTCTTTTTTCCCTGCTTCGCCGCACCTTCCCCGCCCGCCTCCGCCTGTTCCAGGGACGCGGCGGAGGGATTCTTCCGGGCCAGCAGCAGCTCGTTATAGCTCTGGCGCTGGTCATCGTCAAGTAATTCGCGGATGGCATCCGGCAGTTCCCGGTTCAGCTTCAGCATCTCGTAGCGGTTGGCGTTCATCTTATAGCGCCATTTCTTCTCTTCGGCGGAATTCTTGTCGTATTCCTTCATCAGCTTGTCGAACTGGACCATCCGCTTGTTGATGGCCGAAGACAGCCGCTCCTCCTGCTTGGAGCTCAGGCGCAGGGCGGTGGAGAGCTCGGACATTATCTTCTGGGCGTCGGGCCGCCGCACGGGTTCGGCGCTTTCCAGGGCCTCCGTTTTCAGCCCTTTCGCGGCCGGCGCCTCCTCCAACTCGGCCTGGCTGAGTTTCTGGGCAGAGGCCGCGGACGGCAGGGCCAGCAGCGCCAATATAAGAAGTTTTTTCATAAAGTTCCTCCAATGATTCAATCCACAAGATCGGCTATAGCGACGCGGCTGGTATGCTCGGTGCGGCCCCAGAGATCGGTGCCGCGCAGCACACCCGCTACGAAGATCGGCAGCCTCAGCAGCCCCAGCAGCGGCTGCAGGAAATAAGCGGCCGCCAGATCCGGCCTGGCCCGCTCTATCACCAGCGCTGTCGCCGGGTAGAAGAAGAGTGGCGCCAGGGACATGGCCTTCATGGTATGCTCCATGCCCGGCAGCTGCCCGTAAAGCCAAAGGACCAGATTGAAAGAGTCGCGGCTGAACCAGAGCAGCGCGGCGCCCAGCGCAACCACGGCGAAGCGGTAGGTCTGCGCGCAGTAAAGGGCGCCCTCAAAAGCCCTGACATCCCCGCGGCCGAGGGCGCGGGCGAGAAGCCCCGGCAGGTGCCGGCGGGCCGTGTCCAGCGAGCCGCGCGTCCAGCGGATGGTGCGGCACAGGTACTGGCTCAGCGTCTCCGGCTCCTCGTCGTAAACCACGGCGTCCTGCGCCCAGGAGATGCGCACCCCGTGGCGGATCAGGCGCATCTGCATCTCTAGGTCTTCCGTCAGGCAGGTTTCGTCCCAGTGGTACCTGCCGGCAATCTCCGAGGTAAAGCACATCCCCTTGCCGTGCAGCGTGGCGGAAAGGCCCAGCGCCTGCTTCGGCAGCTGGAAGAACCTGTTGGTGATATAGTGCCCGGAGGCCAGTATTTTGGCCAGCAGGCAGCCGGTATTCTTGGCCAGCTGCCGGCCCTGCAGCGCCACGTCCCCGGCGGCCAGACGCGCGTTCATGGCCTCGAGAAAGCCCGGGTGCGCCAGCGAATCGGCGTCGAAATAACAGAAAGCGTCGTATTTCCCGCCGGCCAGGATCTCAGCGGTCGCCCATTTCATGGCGCGGCCCTTGCCGGCTTTGAGAGCGGGGCCCGAATGTTCCAGCACCTTCGCGCCGGCGGCGGCGGCGGCCCGGACGGTCCCGTCAGTGCAGTGATCGGCTACCACGAAAATATCAAAGAGCTCCCGCGGGTACTTCAGGCCGGCCAGGCTTTCCACCGCCAGCCCGACCACCCCCTCCTCATTGTGCGCCGGCAGCAGCAGCGCGAAGCGTAAGCGCGCGCCGGCCGCGGCGGTTCTCTGACCGCGCCAGAAGCCGCGGAAACTCAGCAAAAGGTAGAAAAGGCCGGTTCCCAGAAGGAATACCTGCGCCAGGTTGGAAAGCGTTATGACCGTCAATTTCCCCATAGTGGTCCAGCCGGCGGAACTGGGCCGGCTATGGATATCGTTAATGTTACAAAATGAAAGCATTGATAGCAACAAAGTCCGCGGGGAACCAACTCCCGGCTGTTGACTATTTCCCTTTTCGGTGTTATATTATAGTCATGGAAGAAGGAAAGAAGGGAGCCGGCTGGAAGATTTGGGTCTACATGATCCCGGTGTATATTGTGCTGGGCATCCTGCTTTACAAGTGGACTGTGAAGATAAATTCCAGCGATGTCGGCCTCTCGAAAGAAGAGTACAACGCTTTCAACGCCTCCGAAGGCGAGATTAAAAAACGCCAGAACGCCGATTACGACCCCAACCTTACCGACAGCGGCTACAATGTCCGCTACCGCTCCGGGAAAGAGGAAGAGAGCGGCCTGCCCGGGAACGCGCCCGGAACTCAGGCCGCGGCGCAGGCCGTGAAAGCCGCCGCCGAGAAAAAAGCACAGGGCCAAAAGACCGGGACTTCCGGCCAGGGCGGGAACGGCAAGTCGGCCAACCAGCTCGCGCTGGAATCCAACGAGACCAGGGCCAAGGAAGCCATGGGCATGGGCAACAAGGTGGGCTACCTGTCCTATGCCGTGGGCAAGGTCATGAACAATCCCAAGGCCGTGGCCGCCCTCCTTAATAATAAGTACGTGGTCAACGGCTTTATGTCGAGAGGCACGGTGAAAGCGGCCACGGCCAGCCCCGAGGGCCTGGCCAACTATCTGAAAGGCGGCGGGCCCGCCAATTTCATGAACAATCCCATGGTCAAAGCCGCTATGAACAATCCCGCCATAGTAGGCGCGGTGGCCTCCAGCGGCATTGTAGCCGCCATGCTGAACACGCCGGCCGCGCAAGCCCTCATGAAAGACCCGCAGGCCCTCAGCGACCTGGCCGCCAACAATCCCCAGCTTATGGCCGCTCTCATGTCAAACCCGAATATGATGAGCGCGCTTATGAGCAACCCCGGGACGGCCGCCATGCTTGGCCAGATCAAAAAATAACCCCCGCATTTTTTTGCTTGACAGTTGTCAAACAAAAGTCCTATATTGGGCATAGGTACTTTAGCCCACTGTTTATTCCTGGAGGAAAAATGAAGAAATCAATGACGGTGCTTGCCGGTTTAATACTGGCATCGGCGATAGGCGCGCAGGCTTCGCAGAAGATAGTAAGCTTCGACCCCGCATATAAAGGCACCATGGACAAAAGTATAGAAAGCGTGGGCGGGAAGATCACCCGCAAATTCACCCTGATAAACTCCCTGGCGGCTGTTTTCCCCGACGATCTCAAAGACTCCGTCATCTACTCGCTGAAAGGCGTGACCGACGTGGCGGAAGACAGCTATATCCGCTGGATAGAAGCCGCCCCCGCCGCCATGAATTCAGTGCCCCTCCCCTCCGTGGAAAACGCCCTTGACATGGTGCGCACCGGAGAGGGCTGGGAAGCCCCCGTATTCGCCGAGATAAAGCCCGAAGCCGACCCGGCCGAGAAAGAAATACCCTGGGGCGTGAAGCGCGTTAACGCCGCCGGCGCCTGGGCACTCACCTCCGGCAAAGGCGTGAAAGTGGCCGTGATTGACACAGGCATAGACTTCAGTCATCCCGACCTGGCCCCCAACTATAAGGGCGGCTGGAACGCTATAGTTTCCACCGCCTCCCCCATGGACGACCAGGGCCACGGGACCCACGTTTCCGGGACCATAGCGGCCGTGAGGGACCTTAAAGGCGTGGTCGGCGTGGCGCCGTCCGTGGACCTCTACGGCGTCAAAGTGCTGGACAAGAACGGCTCCGGCCAGTATTCCTGGGTGGTGGCCGGTATAGAGTGGGCCGTCATGAACGGGATGGACGTCATTAATATGAGCCTCGGCGGCGGCAGAGGCACCGAAGCCCTTAAACAGATCATGATAAAATCCAAGGAAATGGGCGTGGCCGTAGTCTGCGCCGCCGGCAATGATTCCGGCCCGGTGAATTTCCCGGCCAAATACCCGGAAGCCATAGCTGTTTCCGCCTCCGACTCCTCGGATAAGATCGCCTCCTTCTCCTCCAGGGGCCCCGAGATCGCGGTTATCGCCCCCGGCGTGAACGTGTACTCCACCAAGAAAGGCGGCGGCTATACCACTCTGTCCGGCACCTCCATGGCCAGCCCCCATACGGCCGGCCTGGCGGCGCTCGCGGTAGGCGCGGGAGCCAAGGGCTCCGACGCGGTCAGGGCGGCCCTGAAAAAAGCGGCCAATCCCCTCCCCGGCCTTACGCCGGCACAGCAGGGCGCGGGCCTGGTGGACGCGGCCAAGTTGGCGAAGTAAGCCTGAAGGTGTAAAAAAGGCCTCGCGGAAAACTCCACGGGGCCTTTTCATTCCCCCACTCTACCCTACCCCCTCTCCCCTATACCCTACTTCTTACCAGCCGTAGCCTTCCCCGGTCATCTGCTCGAGGCGCTGCTCTACTATCTTGGCTTTATTGGCCTTGCGGCTCTCGATGTTTTTCTTGAGGCTGGAGATCTCCGCGTCCATGTGCTTCACGCGGAGTTCCTGTGCCATGGTCTTCAGGTCGAATAATTCGGCCAGCTTGCCCCGGAGGCTTTCCTTTATGGTTTTTTTGTCGGCGTCGGTGGATTTCTCGTATTTGCGCCCCATTTCCCTGGTGTCGTACTCCAGGGACAGAGCGCGGACTGCGTCTTTTTCTATGCTCTCGCTCTGCTGCATCCTGGCCATCCCGAACAGCTTGCCCGACATCTGTATCAGCATCTTGTACTTGCCCGGGGCTATTTCACGCAGGTCCTGAACTTTTTTCGCGAAGGCAGGGTCATGTTTGGTTATCATGGCGATAACATCGTCTTCCGGCATAAAACCGTGGCCGTCCCCGCCTTTCCCCTCGCGCATCATCATTCTCTTTTTGGTCATCCTCTTGCGCTCGCCCATCCCGCCTTTCATCCCGGGTTCCATTTCCTGCATCTCGGGAACGCCCATCACACCTTGCCCCCTGCCCTTTCCCGTCTCCATGGCCGAGGAGCTGCGCAAACTGGGTCTGACCGTGGAGGTGGAGGACACTGTTCTGATTCTGAGAACCCCAGTTACTGTGGCCACTGCTGGTAGCCCCCTGACCCCCGAACAGGCTCGTCTGCTGGTAAAGCTTGACAAGAGAACCATC
>CAMTWW010000188.1:0-4376 GCA_947085555.1 uncultured Elusimicrobia bacterium
GCTCTTCCGATCTGGATATAAACGCCGGCTGCCCGGTGAAAAAAGTGCTGCGCTCCGGTTCCGGGTCCGCCCTGATGAAGACGCCGCAACTGCTGGCGGCCATCGTTTCCGGCATGGTAAAGAGCGTAAAAGTCCCGGTCACCGTCAAATTCCGGATAGGTCTTGCCGTCGGCGAGAACCTGGGCCCGCTGCTGGCGCGGGTCTGCGAGGAAGCCGGCGCGGCGGCCATAACCCTGCACGGCCGGCCGGCTTCCCAGTTCCACGCCGGGCCTGTTAACCTGGAAGCCATCGCGGAAACCGCCGCCGCCGTTAAGATCCCCGTTTTCGGCAATGGCGGTGTGGAGAACGCCGCCGGCGCCCGGGCGATGCTGGAGGCGGGCTGCGCCGGCGTGGCGGTGGGCCGCGCCGCCGTGTTCAACCCGGCCGTTTTCGCCGAAATAGCCGCCGGGCTTTCCGGGGGCGAAGCCGCCCCCGTCACTTCGGCCGCCCGCATGAAACTCTTCCTGCGCTTCCTGGAGCTGAACGCCGGGATCTACGGCGAGGAGCAAGGCCTGGCGCGGGCGAGGAAGCTGGCGGGCTACTGGCTGAAAGGCCTGCCAGGCGCGGCCGCGGCGCGCGGCGCCTTCATGGGCCTGAAAACCCTTAAAGAGGCCGAAGCCCTTTTGATACAATATACTGAAAGAAAGGATGAGGGATGAAGGATGAAGGATGAAACATAAGGAGTTTTCATACATCCCTCATCCCTCGGCCCTCATCCTTCATCCCTGGCTGATTTATGCCCCAAACCGTTGAAACCCCCGAAACCCCTTTGATGCAGCAATACCAGTCGCTGAAGAGCGACTATCCCCACGCCCTGCTCTTTTTCCGGCTCGGCGACTTTTACGAGCTTTTTTACGACGACGCGAAGACCGCCAGCGCCCGGCTGGGGCTCACCCTTACGGCCAGGCAGGGCGTGCCGATGTGCGGCGTCCCGCACCACGCGGCCTCCAATTATATCTGTCGGCTCCTGAACGCCGGGCATAAAGTGGCCATCTGCGAGCAGGTGGCCCCTTCGGGCGACGCGAAGAAAGCCAAGCTGTTCAAGCGCGAAGTGGTGCGGCTTATCACGCCCGGCACCGTCGTCGAAGACGAGCTCCTCACGCCCCGGGCCTCCAGGTACCTGGTGGGCCTGGACCTGGACATAGTGGGCTGGGGCCTGGCCTCTTTCGACGCCTCCACCGGGGATTTCCTGGCCACGCAGAACCTGAACGACCCGGACCTGTACCAGCTTCTCTCTTTTATCTCCAAGACCGGCCCCGCCGAGATCCTGGCCAATGTAAGGGCCATGAAGGAGATAAAAAAGCGCGGCCTGGATTTCGGCTCCATCACCCTCACCGAATACACCGGCCCCGAAGCGGCCCTGCCGGCCTGGGCTTCGCAGGCCGTCTGGCAGAACCATAAGCTGGCCATGAAGACCGCGCTGGAGGTCACCGCCTATGTGCGCCAGACCCAGCCCGGCCTCAAAGAAGTTTTCTCCCCCTTCTATTACGAACCCTCCAACCGCCTCCAGTTGGACGAATCCGCCATCAAGACGCTTGAGCTGGTCTCCTCTCCCGACGGCGACGATTCCAAAACCCTGTGGGGCGTGCTGGACCTGGCCAGGACCCCGATGGGTTCGCGCCTGCTCCGCCGCTGGATCCTGGAACCGCTAACCGACCTGCGCGAAATCCATTCCCGCCAGGCCTTCACCGCTTTCCTGGCCGGGAACCGCGAAGCCCGCGAGCAGCTCGGCGACATCCTGGCCCAGGTGCCGGACATTGAGCGCCTCCTCGGCCGCGTGATAAACCTGAGCGCCTCCCCGCGGGACCTCGCCGCCGTGCGCAAAGCGCTGGGCCAGCTGCCCAGGCTCAAGCTGCTTTTAAACTCCGGCGGCTTTTTTGAATGCGCCCCTGAGCTGGCCTCCCGCCTGGACCGGGTGTCGGCGGCGCTTAACGGCCTGCGCGCCGGTCTTGAAAAGGACCTGGCGGAAAATCCCCCCGCGCGGCTTTCCGACGGCGGCGTCATGCGCGAAGGCGCGAACGCGGAGCTGGACGAGCTGCGCTCGGTGCGGCGCGACAGCCAGAAGCTATTGACCGACATCGAGCTGAGCGAGAAAGAAAAGACCGGCATCTCCACGCTGAAAGTGGGCTATAACGGCGTTTTCGGATATTTTATTGAAGTTTCCAAGGCGCAGGCGCATAAGGTCCCGCATTATTTCGTGCGCAAGCAGACCCTGGTCAACGCCGAGCGTTATATTACTGAGGAACTGAAGACACTAGAGAACAAGATCCTGGGCGCCGAGGAGAAGATGTCCAAACTGGAAGCGCACCTTTTCGGCGGACTGCGCGAAAAAGTGCGCGCCTCGCTGGGCGAGCTCAAGACCTTCGCCTCCGGCGCGGCCGAGCTGGACGTGTTCTACGCCCTGGCAGAAAGCGCCGTACGCTATGAGTTCGCCCGCCCCCGCGTCAATTCCGGCGACCTCCTGAAAGTGGAGGAAGGCCGCCACCCCGCTGTCGAGAAATTCCTGCCGGCCGGGACTTTCGTCCCGAACGACCTGGAGCTGGGAAATTCCTCGGCGCGGATAATCATACTCACCGGCCCCAACATGAGCGGCAAGAGCGTCTACCTCCGCCAGGCCGCCATGGCCGTGATCATGGCCCAGATGGGCTCTTTCGTGCCGGCCCGGGCCGCCGAGATCGGCATAACCGACCGCATCATGACGCGCATAGGCGCGCAGGACCGCATGGCGCGCGGCGAATCGACTTTCATGGTGGAGATGAGGGAGACCTCCGCTATCATGCGGCTGGCCACCCCCAGGAGCCTCATACTGCTCGACGAGGTAGGCCGCGGCACTTCCACCTTTGACGGCATCTCCATAGCCTGGGCGGTGGTGGAGCACCTCTATAAGCCCGAAGGCGGACCCAAGGTCCTGTTCGCCACCCATTATTTCGAGCTGACCGAGCTGGCCGAGAAATTCGACGGCATCAAAAACTGCAATATAGCGGTGAAAGAGTGGACCAACGCCCTCGGCAAGACCGAGGTGGTCTTCCTGCACAGGATAGGCCAGGGCCCCGCCGATAAATCCTACGGCATCCATGTGGCGCAGCTGGCGGGCCTCCCTGAGAGCGCCATAGCGCGCGCCCGGGAGATACTGCATATCCTGGAGACCAAGGGGAATATCCAGGTGGCTTCCAATTTCGAGGAGCAGACCCCCCTCCTGCCCATCTTCTCCAACCACCCCGTGCTGGACGAAGTGAAAATGTGCGATACCGATAACCTCACCCCGCTGCAGGCCCTGGCGGCCATCGCCGACTGGAAAAAAAGGCTGAAGTAAGCGGAGGATCTCAGGTTTCATCCCTTTATCTTTGTCTATAGTACCCAATAAAAACACGGCCATAAGGCCCATGTGCGACCGCTATATATTTATTATAATCATAAGAATACAGGGAGGCTCAATGTTTAAAAATTTCATCCTTGCCGGTTTTTCATTTTTTGCCCTCAGTGTCCCGTCATTTTCGCAATCCTTCGCCCTCAACTCTTCGGCTCTGGGTGATATCCCGGTTGTAAAGACGGTCGAGCCTTCAAGGCCGGCGCCGGTCACCCCTCCCGGGGTGACGATAGCCACCTACACTACCGACGAGGAATTCAGCTTCGAAAGCCAGGCCAGGCCGGCCATGGACGCGCGCATAAACGCCCTTAAAGCCGCCGGCATAACCACGCTGGGCGGCCGCGTGGTGGAACTGGGCAATGATTATTCTTTCGTCATTGATTATCTCCCCACCGTGAAGAGCGGCGCGGCCCTGCCCCCGGCCGTGCTGGTGGAGACCTATAGGAACGGCGCCTCCTACTGGCTGGACAGCGAAGCCAAAGAGTCCATGAACGCCTGCGCGGCCAATTTCCGCGCGGCCAAACTGCCCGTGCTCGGCTCCTACCTTTACGATGTAGGCAGCGACAGCGCTTTCGCCGTGGATTACCTGGTGAAAAATATGCTGCGCTCCACGCAGGAATACAATGTAAGATTCGAGAATTATACCGGCGGAAAATTCACTTTTGAAAGCGAGGCCGTGAAGAATATACCCGCTTACCTGGCGCTGTTCAGGCAGGCCGGGGTTCCTGCCATCCGCGGCAAGGCCGTTCCCCGTCCTGACGGGGACTATGCGGTGACGGTAGAATATGTGGTTAAGACCAATAAATACGGAGCGCGCCCCCAGTATTCAGTGGCCCGCTACGCTTCCCGCGAAACCTTCACCTTCAACAGCGAAGCCCTTAAGGCTTCCAGGGCGGCCCTGCCGGCTTTCGCGAACGCCGGCGTCCCTCCGCTCTCCGCCGTGGTCAGGCCCGAAGGCCGCGATTACTCC
>CAMTWW010000189.1:0-5495 GCA_947085555.1 uncultured Elusimicrobia bacterium
CCGAGGGTCGGAAAAAAAACAGCTGAAACAATAAGGCAGAGCAATACCGGGAGCGGAATCTTTTGGATGAAGGCAGCGGCCCGCTCCGCTATCCGGGAGAGGGGCGCCTTTATCGGATATCCGGTCTGATTTTTTGGCTGCATAAAGATTAAATATCTTACAAAAAAGCCCCCGCTCGCTGAAATGGCCGCCGGCATGGGCTTGTAACACCAGTTTAATATATTTATAATAATTGCACATGGCCCCGCCTAAAGGACTTCAACGCAAACGGAACTTGAGGGAGCTCCTCATTGAGGATAAACTCATACCCGAAGAGCAGTTGAAGGCCGCCGAAGAAACCGCCAAAAAAGAGAATAAGAATTTGCAGCAGGTACTGCTCGACCTTAAGCTCATTCCGGAACTTAACCTGCTGAAACTGCTGGCCGACGAATGGAGCTTCAAGGCCGTGGACCTCACCAAGCTGGAGCCGGCGCCCGAAGTGGTGCAGCTGGTTTCCGAAAATATAGCGCGCAAGCAGTTCTGCGTGCCTTTCTCCCGCAAGGATAATGTCCTCTTCCTGGCCATGGCCGACCCCCGGGACTTCCTGATCGTAGAGGACATAGGCCTGCGCACGGGTTTCGACGTGCAGCCTTACCTGGCGCTCGCTCCCTGGATAATCAAGGTCCTGGACGTGGTTTACGCCAAGGAAAGCAACGCCCAGGTGGACCAGTTGGTGGAATCCGTCCAGGCTTCCCAGGCCCTTCCCGCCGAGGAAGGGAGCTTCTCCCTCGCGGCCGAGGCGGAAACCAAGGACATCAGCGACATAGAGGCCGGCGCCCCCGAAGTGGAAAAGCTGGTCAACGCCATCATCCTGAGCGCCCTCAATATAAAGGCTTCCGACATCCATATCGAGCCCTTCGAGGACCCGAACGGCAAGAATTCCAAGGTTATGATCCGCTACCGCGTGGACGGCATGCTGCGCCCGGCTTCCTTCAGCATCCCCTGGGCTTTCCGCCAGGCCATCGCAGCCAAGATAAAAATCATGACGAACTCCATGAACATCACGGAGCGGCGCATCCCGCAGAGCGGGCGCATCCAGATCATCGCCAAGGGCAACCCGATAGAATTCCGCGTGGAAATAGTGCCCACGGTGTTCGGTGAGTCCTGCGTTATGCGTATCCTGGACCGCGCCTCGGTGCGCGTGGACATAAAGATCATGGGCTTCCTGCCCGACACCGAGGCCAAACTGCTGCAGCAGTTCGCGGGCATAGGCGGCAAGAAGAATTTCGGCCTGGTGCTGGTCTGCGGCCCCACCGGCTCCGGCAAGTCCACCACTTTGTACGCCTGCCTCAACCACGTGAACCGCCCGGACATCAAGATCATCACCGCCGAGAACCCCGTGGAATACAATATCGACGGCATCGTGCAGGTGCCGGTGAACCCCGACGTGAAGCTTGGCGAGAATAAAAAATTCGACTTCGCCTCCGCCCTGCGCTCCTTCATGCGCCTCGACCCCGACGTCATCATGGTCGGCGAGATCCGCGACGAGGAAACCGCCCATATAGCCCTTGAAGCCGCCATGACCGGCCACCTGGTCTTCTCCACCATCCACACCAACGACGCCCCGTCCGCGCTGGAGCGCCTCACCCAGATGGGCCTGCCGCGCTTCGTGGTGGCCAATACCATGAAGGCCGTGCTGGCCCAGCGCCTCGCCCGCCGCCTCTGCAAGGACTGCAAGGTGGAAGCCGATCCCAGCCCCGAGGAGCTCGCCGTTTTCGAGGCCAACTGCGTTAAGGTCAAGCCCGGGGCGAAGCTGTTCCGCGCAAAGGGCTGCGATGTTTGCAAGGGCTCCGGCTTCAAGGGCCGCTGCGGCATGCATGAACTGCTTATCCTTAACGACGAGATCAGGCTGCAGCTGCTGAAAGACCCTTCGGCCATACCGGTAAAAGAGATCGCCATGAAGAACGGGATGCGCACCATAGCCCAGGACGGCCTTGAAAAGGTCCTCCTCGGTCTTACGACGGTAAAGGAAGTGCTGGGCGGCGCGGCCGAGAAAGAGTAACGAGGAACGTTAATGTTTAAGAAAATTTTATCTTTCGCTTCCGCTTCGCTGCTCGGGCTTTCCTGCGCCTCCGCGGCGAATTACGATAATTTCAGGAATCTGGAACCGGGCGCCCTTAAACCTTTCGCGCGCGACATAGGCAGCCTGCTCGGCTCCGGCTCCAACCAGACGGCCCGGCCGCTGGGCTTCGCCGGTTTCGATATCGGCGTGCGGGGCGCGGCCCAATTCAATCCGTCCCGCGGCAACACCGTCCTCAAAAAGAACAATATGTTCGGGCTGGGCGTGGTCCAGGCCGAGATAGGCATGCCCTACCGCATCGACGGCTTCGTGCGCGGCGGGGCTTTCGAGGGGATCTCGATGGCGGGAGGAGGGCTGCGCTACGGCCTCTGGAATCTCTCCGACGAAAAGTACAAGATCAACGCCATGCTTGTCGGCATGGCCAATATGGCCGCGCACAGGTATTTCTACGCCATACATTTTAATGCCGGCCTGGTGCTCTCCATTAACGTCCCCGTGGTGGCGCCGTATCTGGGCTTAGGTTATGATTTTACGAGGTTCGAGGCCCAGCTGGCCAGCGACGCTTCGCTGATAGGCAAGAAGGTTTCAGTCTCCGCCTCCCGTATCACGGCCGGTATGCGGCTTAAACTCAAGCTGGGTTACCTCGCCGGAGGGATCACCTACACTCATGACCGTTCGC
Organism: uncultured Elusimicrobia bacterium; assembly: GCA_947085555.1. Taxonomy (GTDB): domain Bacteria; phylum Elusimicrobiota; class Elusimicrobia; order Elusimicrobiales; family UBA9959; genus UBA9959. The sequence continues at coordinate 2,739 of CAMTWW010000189.1, forward strand.
TGGTGAACGCAAGCGCCGGCTTCCGGTTTTAACCCTTGTATTTATCCTTGAATTCCCTGCGCAGTTCCCGGTCTATGTCGCGCTTCTTTATGGAGTCGTGCTTGTCGGCCGCTTTCTTGCCTTTGGCCAGGCCCAGCAGCACCTTGGCCCAGCCGTTCCTGAAATAAAGCTCCAGGGCGACCAGGGTCAGGCCTTTTATGGTCAGCGCCCCGGTGAGGCGCTTTATCTCAGGCCGCCTGAGCAGCAGCTTCCTGGTGCGGACCGGGTCTATTTCCTTCTGGGTGTTAAAAGCGTAAGGCGTTATGTGCAGGCCGTAAAGGTAGAGGCCGTCCTTCTCCGCCCTGGCGAAAGCGGAGGTCAGGGTCGCCTGTTTAAGGCGCAGCGACTTGACTTCCGGCCCCTCCAGGGCCAGGCCGGCCTCGTAGGTGTCGGTTATCAGGTAGTCGTGCCGCGCCTTGCGGTTGGTCGCCACCTGTTCTACTTTTTCCTTCTTTACCTCTTTCGCCATTGTGTTCATCTTACCAAATATCCTAAAATGATTATACGCCGTATCCTTACTCTTACGGCGGGAAGCGCAAAACAGCGGCGCCGTCGCCGGCTGGCGCGACAACTGGAGAGGTGGCCGAGCGGTTGAAGGCGCAGACCTGGAAAGTCTGTATATTCGCAAGGGTATCAAGGGTTCGAATCCCTTCCTCTCCGAACTTTTTTGCTTATTAGGTGACATACAACTTAATTATCTGGGAATCAGGTTTTCCTAAACTCATGACATTTCTACTTTCTTGCAACAAAAGGAAATTTTTTATTGACAAGAAAGCGGTAGTTATGTATATTTGTAAGAACCCCTGGGGCATCATCTATATCTCATCCGTGGGGGGAGTTCAAGTTAAGTCATGTAAGGAGAAAGTATAATAATGAAAAATAACAAAAAGGGCTTCACCCTGATAGAGCTGATGATCGTCGTCGCCATCATCGGTATTCTGGCTGCCATAGCCATACCGAAGTTCGCCGACCTCATTAACAAGGCCAAGGAAGGTTCCACGAAAGGCGCGCTTTCCTCGGTTCGCAGTGCGCTGCAGGTGTACTACGGCGACAATGAAGGCTGGTTCCCGGCCGACACCATCGCCTGCCTCACGCTCAACGCCAAGTACATAGCCGAAATACCGCTGGCCAAGGTGCCCGGTACCGGCCATGGCGACAGCCGCGCGGTCCTGGGCGCCCAGTCCGCTACGGACGTTCCCGGCTGGCTGTACTTCAACGACCCCACCTCAGCCGTAACCTGGGGTAACTTCGCAGTCAACTGCACTCATGAAGACATAAAGGGACGCGACACCGCTGGTTCCACGCCCTGGTCGACCTTCTAATCGAAGACCGACCCTGAAAACCCCGCGCTTAACGGCGCGGGGTTTTTTAATTTTATAGAATATCGCTATGCTTATAGTCCTCACGGCTTTCGCGCTGGGCCTGCTCCTGGGCAGTTTCCTGAATGTCTGCATCGCCAGGCTCCCCAAGGACGAGTCAATCCTCTTTCCCTCCTCGCGCTGCCCTAAATGCCTAGGAGCGATCAGGTTTTACGACAATATCCCGGTCCTGAGTTTTATCATGCTCGGCGGGCGCTGCCGCTCCTGCAGGGAACCGATCTCATATAAATATCCTTTCATAGAACTGCTTACCGGGACCTTGACGGCTCTGCTGGCGTTCAAATGGTGGGGGAGCCCCGCCTGGCTCGGCGTCAGCCTGCTGGCCGCCTATGTCCTTATAGTGGTAAGCGTGATAGATTTCGAGACCATGCTTATCTCGGACGCTTTTTCGCTGGCGCTTTTCGTGCTTGGTATCGCCGGGAGTTCCTTTAACCCTTATTTTCAGGGCGGCTGGGGCGAGCGGCTGGCCTCTTCTGCTATAGGCGCGGCGGCCGGCGCCGGGTTTATCTGGGCACTGGCCATGCTGGGCAAGGTAATTTACAAGAAGGACGCGGTGGGGGAGGGGGATATCTTCCTGCTGGGCGGCATAGGCGCGCTTTGCGGCTGGGAGGGGGTTTTTACGGGGGTAATTATGGCCTCCTTCTTCGGCTCGGTGTACGGGGTCAGCCTGCTGCTGCTCAAGCGCGCCGACCGGATGTCGCATATGCCCTTCGGGCCTTTCCTGGCTTTGGGCGCGGTGATCAACCTCTATTCGCTGGTAAGGCCGGAAGATTTTTTCATCGTTCTGCCGTTCTGAGCTGCCGGCGCGGATTATTTTGCTATAATCTATATCCGGTAGTTCATGTTCTTTAAATCGTGGTTGGGTGACTGAGCGGTCAAAAGTAACGGTCTGTAAAACCGTCGGGCTACGCCCTACGAAGGTTCGAATCCTTCCCCAACCATACTTATTGCCGGAAATAGTTTTATGCGCGGGTGGCGGAACTGGCAGACGCGCACGGCTCAGAACCGTGTGACCGCAAGGTCTTATGGGTTCAACTCCCTTCCCGCGCATTAATTTAAGTAAGCTGTCCGCATTTATGCGGACAGCTTTTATTTTGAAAGTTTAAAAACCCGGTCCTTCCCGGCAATAAAGAAAACCTAAGATAAAATCCTGATGAAAAAGAACCTACTGGTCCTGCTTTCAGCCGCCGTGCTTATAGAACTGGGCGAAAAGATGGGCGAGCGCTTCCTGCCGCTTTATATCATGGCCCTGGGGGGCAGCAGCCTCGCCGTCGGTTTCCTGAACGCGGCCGATAATTTCCTCGGCGCCGTCTACTCCTTCCCCGGCGGCTATCTCAGC
>CAMTWW010000190.1:0-17074 GCA_947085555.1 uncultured Elusimicrobia bacterium
CTTTCGGGGACTTGGCCACTATGGCCACGCCCCAGGCGGCTTTGGCTTTAAGCTGGGAAGGCTGCGCGAAGGAAGACAGCGGGTAGGCTTCGGGCCATTTTGAGACGATGCTCTCAGAGGCTGCTTTGGCCTGGCTGATAACCTCGGCCGGGGTGGCGCCGGTAAAGGTCACAGCTTCACCCTGTATGCCGGCGAAAGAAGCTTTGGGGTTTTCAACCACCTCCGCATGTGCCGCCTCGGCGGAGGCTTTCGCGTGCTGCTGGTGGCCGGGGCCGGTATATTCTTCCATGGTGACGTGGAAGTTGGTTCCGCCGAAGCCGAAGGACGAGACATTGGCGCGGCGGATGCCGGTTTTTTTCCACTCCTCCGCTTTCGTTATCACGCGGAACAGGTCCGGGTTTATGCCGGGATTGGGGTTCACGCAATTGATGGAAGTAGGCAGGGTTTTATTGTAGATAGCCAGGGCGGTCTTTACTATGCCCATGGCGCCGGCTGCGGCCTTGGTATGGCCTATCTGCGACTTTATAGAGGTTAGCCCCAGCTTTTTGCCCATGCTCATATGCGGGCCGAACACTTCCTGCAGGACCTGCACTTCGGCGGCGTCGCCCACCTTGGTGGCGGTGCCGTGCGCTTCCACAAAATCCACGTCAGCCGGGGAATAATCCACCCCGGCGAAGGCGTTCTCTATGGCTATTTTCTGGCCCTTGGGGTTGGGGGCGGTGATGCCCTTGCCCTTGCCGTCCGAAGACGCGCCCACGGAGTTGATCAGGGCGTAGATCTTGTCGCCGTCGCGAACGGCGTCGGACAGGCGTTTAAGGATATAAATGGAGACTGCCTCGGCCATTACAAAGCCATTGGCCCTTTCGTCGAAGGAATAGGAGCCTTCCGCTGACAGAGCGCCTATCTTGCAGAATTTCACGTAGGCGGGCGGCGACATCATTTCGTCGGCCCCGCCCGTTATCGCCATGTCGAACTTGCCGGCCCTCAGGCCCAGCACCGCATAGTCCAACGCCGCCATGGAGGAGGCGCAGGCGGCGTCCATGGTCATATTCGGGCCGTTCAGATTGAAAATATTGGCTATGCGGCCGGCTGTCACGTTGGAAAGCTCGCCGGGCATGGTGTCCTCGGTTATATTAATTATCCCCGCGTCCAGGCCGGCCTCGTACTCCCTGATCATGGCTTCGCGCTTTTCGGCCGGCAGCGAGGCGAAAGCGGGCGTTTTTTTCAGGATATCCTCATTGTAGAACTTGTAGACGCGCAGGTCGGTCATTTCCTTGCGCATCGCGCCCATGGCATTGCCTATTACGGCGGCGGCCATTCTGGGGTCGAAAGGCTTCCTGTCATAGCCGGAATCCTCAAGCGCCATGCGTACGGCTTCTATGGTCAGCTGCTGCAGGCGGGAGATCTGGGCAGCGGTCTGGGGCGGTATTTTGTACCTGATGGAATCGAATTTGAAGCCTTCTATAAAGCCGCCTATCTTGGAATAGGTTTTGTCCGGGGCTTTATGGTCTTCCGAGTAATAGAGCTTCCAGTCCCAGCGGTCGGCCGGAACCTCGCTTATGCAGTTGCGGCCTTCCAGCACGTTTTTCCAGAATTCTTCCTTATTAAGGGCTTTGGGGGCTATTATTCCGAGACCTACTATCGCTATTTTCTCATTGTTCATAATCTGTCGCCTCTTTTTTCACTATGTCGTTTCAACGCCCCGGCAAAGGGGTTCCCGGTAAGTCGAAATTATATGGGATAAACGGGTCAGAAAGGACCGTTTAAGGATATCATACTTATATTTTATTAAAAAAAGAGCGGGCAAGCAAACGCTGACAGGGTGATAGAGCTTTTTTCCCCTTCCCGGCTTACGTGGCTTTTTGCCGCCATCGAAATCTATTTTATAGCCATTAAATACAGCACGCCTTTGCGGGAGGAAAGAGGGGTGGAATATTCGACCTTGTCCAGCACCCTGAAACGCGGGTCGGGCTTGAAGGAGACGATAGCCTTGTAGTCGGTGACCTTCTGCCATTCCCATTCGCCTATCATGCTGAGCGGCTTCATGCTCTTCAGGTAAGCCATATTCTTCTCATAGCTGTACCAGGCGTTATAGTCAAAACCGTTTATTATCTCGCCAGGGGAGAATTCAGCCCGGGGCTTTCCCGCCAGTTCCCACTTCGCCCCGTTCCAGGCCAGGTAATCCTTCATGCCGGCCCAGGCCAGGAGGGCGCAAAATAAAAGAGCCAGGCCGGCGGCCGGCTTTGAAAAGCGCACTCCCTTTGCCGCGAAAACGGCTGCTAAAGCGAACCAGGGCAGCAGCGTAAGCAGGTAGCGGTCAAAGAACTTCGCCCCGGTCAGGGAAACGCCCAGGTGCAGGAGCGCCGCCGCGAAGATAAAGCGCAGGGCCGGGCCGCTGGCGCGCAGCGCCAGGCTGGTAGCGCAAAGCAGGAACACCGCCGAGATAAGGGAGGCCGCGGTGGCCAGCGTCCAGAACAGCGGGCTCGCGAAAAAACCCGAAGGTTTCAGGGCGCCCCCCCCCAATGTAAGGACCCCGAGACCGGAGTGAGAAAGCGTGTTCTCGAGGTAAGGCAGCGGGCCGTTCATAAAGATAAAAATAGCCAGCGCGGCCAGGGCCAGCCAGGGGCCGGCCGAAGTCACCCTGCAGCGCAGGCCGTTCTTTGAAGAGAACTGCCGCGCGCTGAACAGGTAGCCCGCAGCCAGCGGGAGCAGCAGCAGGCCGATTTCCAGCATTCCGGCGAGGCTCCTGTAGACGGAGTCGCTGATCAAAAGCCCTGGTTTCGAGAGGTGGGCCAGGGTAGCGCCGACAACGTAATTTCCCGAGGCCCAGGTGGGGCCGTGTATCCTGGTGAACCAGAGATAATAACCGGCCATGGCGGCGAGCGGCAGAGCCCAGACGGCGGCGAGGGCGCGCAGTACTGATTTTATGGGACGGGCAGGCCTCGCGGGCGGCGCCTTCACAGGCCCGGGCCGGCCTTCGAGCAGCAGGATAAGCGTAAAAGCCAGCGGCAGGGCCACGGCCAGCTGCCTGGTAAGGTAAGCCGCCGCGGCGCAGATCCCGGCAAGGAAAAGGGCTTTCCCGTCAGCCGGGTCCTTGAGGCGCCTGACATAGAAGTAGACCGCTGAAAGCATCCAGAAAAGATAATGGATGTCCGTCATGAAGGAGTTCGCCAGCACCAGGTAAAGCGGGCTGAAAGCCAGCGTAAGCGCGGCGGCCATTTTTTCGAACGGCTTAATCTCGAATTCGTCCAGTATCTTCACGAAAACGAAGAGGGCCGCGGCGGCGACGAGCAGGTTCGCTACCCGTAATACGGAGAAACTAAAGCCGAAAACATTGGCGAAGAGCGCGCCGGTGATTATATGGGGCAGCTGGGTCGAGGCGCCCCAGTCCGAAAGCGTGATGCGGCCCGTGGCGGAAAGGGCCTGCGCGGCCAGGGCGTAGGCCCAATCGTCGTTCAGCGGAAAATCACAGCCCCACGGCGATAGAGTGGCGGCAAATAGGAGAAATATAAAAGCGGCTGCGTATTTTGCGTATTTACCCATAACCCTGGTTCATAGTTTACAATACTAAGGTGTTGAAGATAAACTATTTGCTAATATAATACTGATGAAAATAAAATTCTGGGGAGCGCGCGGGTCCATTCCCGTGGCCGGGAAGAACTATCTCAAGTACGGGGGCAGCACCACCTGCGTGGAAGTCCGCTCCAAAAAGAACGACCTGATCATCATTGATGCCGGTTCCGGCATAAGGCTGCTCGGGAAAGAACTTCTTAAGAATTCCCATCATAATTTCACCATGCTTTTCACCCACTCGCACTGGGACCATGTGCTGGGCTTCCCTTTTTTCGCTCCAATCTACAATAACAAAACACATATCAATATAATGGGATGCTCCTTCTCTTCCGACCCCGTCCGGGAAATAATCGCCAAGACCATGCAGCCCCCCGGCTTCCCGGTAAAGTTCGAGGAGATTTCCGCCCGTTTCGATTTCGCCTCCATGTGCGTCGCCGGCTGCGAAATAGCCGGCATCCACGTGCTGCCTATAGAGCTCAGCCATCCGAACAACGCGCTGGGTTTCAAATTTTCCGAGGGCGGCAAAACCTTCGCCTTCCTCACCGACAATGAGCTCGGTTTTGTCCATCCCGGCGGGAAGGAGTTCGGCGACTACGTGGCTTTCTCGCGCGGCGCCGACCTGCTGGTGCACGACGCGGACTATACCCCGGCCGAGTACCCCAGGCGCAGGACCTGGGGGCATTCCACCTGGGAGCAGGCCCTGGACCTGGGCCTCAGGTCCGAGGTCCGCGCGCTGGGGCTTTTTCACCACAACCAGGACCGCTACGACTCCGAGCTGGACAGGATACTGGCCGAATGCGCGCGCCGCATCCGCAGGGCCGGCTCCAAAATGAAATGCTTCGCCGTCAGGGAAGGGCAGGAAGTAAAATTGTAGGAGGCCGTCTGAGGCGCATAGCGCTTTGGCCGTCTGAAGAGCATAGCTCTTGATACGGCATGGCCATAGGCCTAATACGGCACCTCCAGAGGAATGAGACACCGTTATGCCCGCTAAATTCAACCTTTACACAGCCTGGATGGACCCGCACTTTTACGTCTGGGCGGCGGTTTTCGCCGCCGCGCTTTTCGCGATGGTCTACTCCATTCGCAGGTACCTCGAGCTGAAGAACGCCGGGGATTTCGGGGGAGTCTCCGAAGCCGAAGCCGGCAGCCCGGCCGCGGAGCCGGACCTGGCGGAAAAGACCGTAGTGTTCACGGCAGAGCAGCCCGGGCCGACGGACACGCAGCCGGAGCAGCAGGGCGGGCCGGAGGCCGTCCCCGAGCCGCAGCCCGCGGCCGAGCCTGAAGCCGGCCCCCGCGAGCCCACCGCCGCGGAGAACTTCGTCCACGGTATTTACGCCGGGATCTCCGACCTCGACGAGCGGATGAAGGGGATAGAGGCCGCTCTCTCTAAAAATCATATCAATAACGATTTCACAGTGAAATTCCTGGAGGATATCGTGCAGGACATGGATTCCCTGGATAAGAGTAAGATCAAGGCCCGGTTGGAATACCTTCTTTCAGACCTGAAGAAGTGAAAATATTTTCCGCTATCTTGCTCGTCTTTACGCTCGGCGCGGGCCGGGCGCACGGCGGCCTTTTCCCTAAGAACGCCTTCACCGACGATGCCAGGGGGCTGACAGGGGCGCAGTTCCTTAAAGTTCCGCCTTCCGCCCGGTTCGCCGCGCTCGCCGGGTCCGGCCTCGCGCTGGGCGGGGTCGATGCGTTCTTTCTTAATCCGGCGGGAACTGTCGGCGCCGGCCGCTCCGTTTCAGTCTCCTACGCGTCGCTGCTGGAAGGCTCGTCCCGTACGGGTATGGTTTTTGCCAGGCCGTATGGGCAGGGGGTTTTTTCCACCGGGCTGCTTTATAATAATTTTACTCCGGGGCTGGAAAAGCTGGACGGGACCGGCGGCGGCACAGGGACGGAGATCACGGCTTATGACGCCGCTTTGGGCGCCGGCTGGTCGCGCCGGTCCGGCTGGCTGGATTACGGTTTTGTCCTGAAGTATATCAAGTCCCGCCTGGACTCCGCCTCCGGCTCCTCCGTCGCCCTGGACGCCGGGCTTGTGTTCAGGGAGGCCGCGCCCTCCAAAACCGAGTTGGGGCTGGCGCTGCGCAATTTCGGCCCGCCGCTGAAGGTCGGTTCGGAAGCGGCTCCGCTGCCTTTTGAACTCGGCGGCGCGATTAAGTGGAAATACACCCCGGATTTCAATATCCTCATCGAGGGCCGCCTGCCCGGCGACCATTCTCCCTACCTGGCCTTCGCCGGTGAATGGTTTTTACCCTATTCGGCCCGTTCCGGCCTGTTCCTGCGCTCGGGGCTGAACTTCAAGAATTACGACGACCACGGTTTCCTGGGAGCTTTCGCCGGCGGTTTCGGCCTCAAGTTAGGGGCGGCTTCGGTAGACTACGCTTTCTCGCCTTACGGTGAGCTTGGCGCCGCGCACCGCGTGACGGCGGGCCTGGCCTGGGGCGGCGGCGCGGGTGAAACGGCCGCCGCCGCGCCTGCGCTCCCGATAAAAGCCCGGCTTGCCGTGGCCGCTTTTTCCGGGGGAGCCGGGGTGACGGAAACCGAGGCCTCGGTGGTGAGGAACCTCGTGGGGGCGGAACTCGGCAAGACGGGGAAGTTCAGGCTGGTGGAACGGGAGAAGCTGGATTTTATACTCGAGGAGAACAGGCTTTTGTATTCCGGGCTTACCGAGGAACAATCAGCGTCGGAGCTGGCACGGATTTCCGGCGCGCAACTTGCCGTTTTCGGTTCCGTAAGCAGGAATAAAAAAGGCTACGATATAACCGTGCGCCTGGTCGATGCCTCTTCCTCGGTCATACTGCGCGCCGAGGCAGCCGCCGCCGAAGACTTTTTGTTCCGCGACGCCGCGCGCCGCCTGGCCGCGGCCCTCTCCCGCTGACTATTTTTATTCCAGCATCTTCACGCGCCAGGCGCTTCTTTATCAGGCGCAGCATCGGGGCGTGGAGCGCGGCGTTGGCGGCCAGGGTCTGCGAACCCATGGCCGGGCCGACCGCCCAAGGCCTGCCGGAGAAGTCAGTGACCCGCCCGCCGGCTTCTTCGACTATGAGCCCTCCGGCCGCTACGTCCCAGGGCTTCAGCCCGAATTCCCAGTAGCCGTCCGTGCGGCCGGCGGCCAGCCAGCAGAGGTCCAGCGAGGCCGACCCCAGGCGCCTCACGTCGTGGGAGAGCTTTATGAACTCGGAAAAAAAGCCGCAGTAGAATTCCGCTTTTTCGGCCCGGTCGTAGGGGAAACCGGTCACGAGCAGCGCCTTCGAGACCGACGCGGTTTTGGTAACCGCCAGCCGTCTGCCGTTCAGGAAAGCCCCCCCGCCTTTTTGCGCCAGGAAAAGTTCCCGCCTGAACGGGTCGTACACCCCGCCGGCTTTCACTACCCCGTTCTCGGCGAAACCGATGGAAACGGCGGCTACCGGGAAGCCGTGCGCGTAATTGGTGGTCCCGTCGAGCGGGTCGATGAGCCACAGGCGGCGGTTAGGCGTTTCCTCTACGGGGCTCTCCTCGGCCATAAAACCGTCGTCGGGGAAGGCTTTGCGTATCAGCCCTATGACCTTCTCCTGCGCCGCCAGGTCCGCTTCGGTAAGCAAATTGGCCCTGCCCTTCAGCCTGTAGGCGACCTTGCCGAATTTTTCCGCCAGGACCGCGCCGCCGGCGAGCACGGCTTTTTTCAAGATCTCAAGTTCTTTCATATCGCTTTTCTCCGGGCAGGGCTCTTGACGACGGGAACTTTTAGATGATATCATATAAGAACAGCGACAGTCCTTATGATCAGACAGCCGGACGGCGTAAGCCTCTCAGCCCTAATTACTCCCGAGAACGTGATTTTCCTGGAGGGAAAGCCGTCCAAAGAGGAAGCCGTACGCCAGCTTACGGAGAGGATCCTTCCGCAGGTCAGCGGGCTCATACCTCGTAAGACCCTTTTCGAACGGGTGGCCGAGGTTGAAAAGCTCAACCCTGTGCTGGAAAGCGGCTTTTATATCCCGCACGCGAAGTTCCAGGACCTGGACAGTTTTCACGCCGTCCTGGGCATACTCCCCGGGGGCTTTACCGACCCGGCGACCGGTATCAGCGTGAGGGCTATTCTACTGCTCCTGTCCCCGCATAAACCCGCTTTTTTTCAGCGCCACCTCAATATGCTTTCCCTGCTTTCCCAGACCTTCCAGCCTGAGTTCATAGAGAAGCTGGCAGTTCTTAAAGACCCCGCCGCCGCAGCAGCCGCCCTGATAAAGGGCAAATAAAAAGATGGCAACAGAACGCTGCGGAAGGTAAGAATGGGGTTTTTTCGTTTCTTACTTTCTGTCGCCTTCCGTTGCTCTCTTGCTTTCCGTTGCTATCCTTAAAACAGATATAATTAACAGATGTTAGCCAATCCCAAATACAAGCAGGTCTTCGTCCTGAGCACGGCCATGCTCAGTTTTATCTCCTTCTGGAAGGCCTCCGCCATAGTCCTTTGCGACTTCGGCTCCAGCGCTTTTTATTCCGGCGGCATAGCCATGAAGGCTTTTGGTCCGGCTTTCCCCTGGTTCATACTGGGCGTCATGCTGTTTTCAGGCCTGATGCTGGGGGTCTATACCGAATCCTGCATAATGTTCACCCGCGGCGGTTTGTACGTGGTGGTGCGCGAGGCCATGGGTAAAGTAATGGCCAAACTGTCGGTTTCCGCTCTGATCCTGGACTATACCCTGACCGGGCCTATAAGTTCGGTGGCCGCCGGGCTGTATCTTGGCGGCTTGCTTGATAATATACTGCCGCTGCTTCATATAAACTGGCATGTCCCGTCCAGAACTTTCGCCGTAATTTTCGCCCTGCTGGTGACCGGCTATTTCTGGCGGCAGAACATCAGGGGCGTTGAGGAATCGGCTGATAATAATCTGAAGATAGTATGCTTCGTGGCCGTGGTGGCCGTGATTCTCATCGCCTGGTCCGGCTTCACGCTTTATCACAGGGGCTTCACCCTCCCGCCTTTTACCCCGGTTTTTACCGAGGAGGCGCTGGGCTGGACCGTGCATTTTCCCTGGCTGAAGGCCATAGGCCTGGTCGGAATTATGATGGCTTTCGGGCATTCGGTGCTTGCTTTGAGCGGGCTTGAAACGCTGGCCCAGGTTTACCGCGAGATTGAAGATCCGAAGGTGGAAAATCTTAAAAAGACGGTTGTCATTATTTTCATCTTCAGCATCCTGTTTACAGGACTTCTTACCTTTATTTCCGCGCTGATAATCCCCGCGGACCTGATAGCCGGCAAGTATGCCGAGAATCTGCTGAGCGGGCTAGCGCTGGAGCTTCAGGGCCCCTACTGGGCGCGCCTGTCCATGCAGCTGGCCGTGGTCGTATCCGGCGTGCTGATGCTTGTGGGCGCGGTCAACACTTCCTTCGTGGGGGCCAACGGCGTGCTCAACCGCGTGGCCGACGACGGCATCCTGCACGACTGGTTCCGCCAGCTGCATAAAAAATACGGGACCACCCATCGCCTGGTCAACATGATAGCCATTACCCAGATACTGATAATCCTGATCTCCCGCGGCGACATCTACCTGCTGGGCCAGGCGTACGCTTTCGGCGTGATGTGGAGCCTGACTTTCGACACGCTGTCTATGGTAATCCTCAGGTTTAAAAAGCGCGATGTGGAGCGGGAATGGCTGTTCCCTTTCAATGTAAAGGCCGGGAATGTTTATGTCCCCGTAGGGCTCGTGGCTGTCCTCCTGGTCCTGCTGACCGCCACCGGGCTGAACATGCTTACTAAAAAAATAGCAACTATCGGCGGCGTGCTCTTTACCGTGACCTTCTTCGCCATTTTCCATATTTCCGAGAAGCTTAACGAGGGTAAGGCGCAGCTCTACGCGCGGAACGAAGACGCGGACGAGAAAATGAACCTCCGGAGAGAAGCTGATATCGCCGGCGTCATCCCGGAACTCACCAAGGCCCGCCGGATACTGGTGCCGGTGCGCAACCCCAACAATTTGGTGCACCTAGCCTCCGTGCTTGAGACGGTGTCGGACGAGGATACCGACATAATAGTGCTCAGCGCCAAGATCACCACCGGCATCCAGCTCGGCGGCGGCGAGTCCATGTCCGACGAGGACAGGGAAGTCTTTAGCGCGGTGGTGCTGCTGGCCGAGAAATACGGCAAGACCGTGAAGCCTATTTTCGTCTTTTCTAATGACCCGTTCTACTCGATGGCGCAGGTAGCCCAGGCCGCCGGCGTCGACGAGATTGTGATGGGGGTGTCGGGCTCCAGCGGCGCCGAGATCCAGCTGGAGCGCCTGGCCATGGCCTGGGGCATGCTTAAGAAAGCCGACGCGCCCTCCAGGCCGGTGCTGGCCAAAGTGGTGTGGGAAGGCCGGCAGATGACGTACCAGTTAGTGTAAAAGCAGTTGATAAAATGGGAAACAGCAGTTGATAAGTTGATAGAGTATTTAGCCAACCAGTCAACTTAGTCAACTTATCAACTTATTCAACTTCGGTAACTTATTTATGCCCATAAGAAGGATTACCAAATACGGCGAGAAGATACTCGAAAAGAAAACCAGGAAGGTAAATTTCGAGGAACTTAAAAAAAATCTCCCCGCCATCCTGGCGGATATGTTCGACACCATAGACGCGGTCGGCGGCATAGGCCTCTCCGCCAACCAGATAGGCCTGGACCTGCGCCTGGCCGTGATAAAGATAAAGCGCGAGGACGAGGAGCCGCTCAGCATCGTAATTATAAACCCGGAAATAGTGGAAAAGTCCGGCACGCTTTACGAGGAGGAAGGCTGCCTTTCCTTCCCCGGCCTCTTCGCCAGGATACGCCGCTCGGCCAAGGTCAAGATGCGCGCCATCAACGAGAAAGGCATGCCGATAGAGATAAACGCCGAGGGCCTTTTCGCGAAGGCAGTGCAGCATGAACTGGACCACCTGGACGGGGTGGTGTTCATAAGCCGCCTCCCGCTACTGTCCCGCCTCAAACTCAAGCCCGCCCTGATGAAGCTGAAATCCCGGTGGAAGAAAATAGACGAAAGCAAAATGAAGATACAGCTATAGCAACGGAAGGCAAGAGGGCAACAGAAGGCAAGAGGGCAACAGAAGGCAACAGAAGGCAACAGAAGGCAACAGAAAGTAAGAAACAAAGTAATTCCCCATCCCCTCTTACTTTCTGTAGCGTTCCGTTGCCTTCTGTAGCGTTCCGTTGCTTTCTGTAGCCTTCAGTTGCTGATAATTCCATATGTCCAAATTAAGGATTATATTTTTAGGCACACCCGGGATAGCCTGCGGTTTCCTCCGCCGCATCGCGGCCTCCGGCCACGAGGTCATAGGGGTCGTTTCCCAGCCGGACCGCCCGGTGGGGCGCGGCCTCAAGCTGACCTGCGCGCCAGTCAACGCGCTCGCCGGGGAACTGTGCTTCAGGACCTTCAAACCCGCTACGAAGCGGGAGCTGCACGAAGTCATTTCGGAACTGAAGCCCGATCTAGCCGTGGTGGTGGCGTATGGCCGCCTTATCCCGCCAGAAACCCTGGCGCTGGCCCGCCTCGGCTTTCTTAACGTGCATTTTTCCCTGCTGCCAAAATACCGCGGCGCCGCCCCGGTGCAGTGGACGCTTATCAACGGCGAAAAGACCACCGGCATCACCCTGTTCTGGCTGGACGAGGGCATGGACACCGGCCCTGTTTTCCTGCGCCGCGAAGAACCGATTCTCGAATCCGACGACGCGGCTTCGCTTTTCGCGCGCCTCTCCGCTTCCGGCGCCGCCCTGCTTGAGGAAGGCCTCGCTAAAGTGTCCGCCGGAGAGATAATACGGGAGCCGCAAACAGGCGAACCCACCTCCGCCCCCAAACTGACGGCGGAGCTTACCCGGCTGGATTTCTCGCTTCCCGCGGCCGTGCTGCTAGGCCGCGTGCGCGGGCTGGCCTGCGGCCCGAAGCCCCGCTTCAGCCTGGAGCTGCCGGACAGGAAGCTGGCTGTGCAGGTGCTTTCGGCCGCGCTGCCCGAAGCGCCCTTCAAAGACGGCCCGCCGGGCGCCGTGCTTTCCGTTGAGCCCGGCGGCGGCTTTATAGTAAAATGTGGCGTCGGGGGATTGCTTATCAGGACCGTCAAACCCGAGGGGAAGAAAGAGATGCCGGGCTCGGATTTCCTCAACGGTCTGCGTTTAAAGCCGGGCGACACGCTCCGCTGAAGATAGGGGACAGGGGTTAGGGTAGAGGGTAGAGTTTGCAGAAACAAGAAACTCCCCCCCAAACCCTCTACCCTGAGATTAAAGGAGACATCCGTGGGATTCAAAGAATTTTACCAGCGTCATTTTTCCTCCGCGGACGAAAAGATCGTCAGCCCCGGCTTCGTGCTGCGCGTGGGCGGCGTGGGCTTTGCGCTTTTCCTCCTCACTTACTTCCTTTTTTCCTGGACTATGGAGACCGTCATCCACGACAGGAAAGAGGTGATAGTTCCGGATATCTCCGGGAAATCCTCCGTCAACGCCCTGCAGGCGCTCTCGGTGATAAACCTGGCCATGAAGATAGGCGGTTACGAGTTCAACGAGGCCGTGCCCATCGGGACCGTGCTGCGCCAGGTGCCCAGCGCGGGGTCCACGGTGCGCGAGGGCAAGATAGTGCGCGTAGTGTTCAGCCAGGGCGGGGAGTCGGTGTTCACCCCGAACCTCATCGGTCTCCCGCTCAGGAACGCGGAGCTGCTGCTGCGCCAGCGCCAGCTGGTGCTGGGCGAGGTCAGCGAATCTTATTCCCTCAAAGCCGAGAAAGGCACCGTGCTCTCCCAGGACCCCAGGCCGGAACTCAGCGTTTCTAAAAACACCATGGTGCAGGTCGCCGTTTCCGCCGGCCTTCCGCCGGCCGGCATAGTTATGATGCCCGACTTCCGGCAGAAGAAAAGCGACGAGGCCCAGCAGTGGGCGGCGCTGAACGGCTTATCCCTCAGCCTGGCCGAGGACGCTAATTCCTTATTTCCGGGAGGGACGGTCATCGCCCAGGACCCGCCTTCGGATACGGTCGTCTCCGCCGGGGCGAAGCTCACGCTTACCGTCAGTTCCCGTAAGAGCGCCGCCGGAACGGAGCGCGAGTTCCGCGTCCATTACGAGGTGTCGCAGAGCGGGGCGCAGCGCCATATCCGCGTGGTCGCTCTGGGGAAGAGCGGGGACAGGGAAATTTTTAACGGCCTGCGCGACCCGGGCTCAAAAATAGAACTTTCTGTTCCTTACGCCGGGGCGGAAAAATTACGCATCTTCGTGAACGGGATACTCGTAGAGGAGCGCCCCATAAAATGAAGTCGCCCGTTTTCCCCCTCCCCTCCGGGCGCGCCGCCCTAGTGCCTTCCGTGCTCGCCGCGGATTTCACCTGCCTCGAAAGAAGCGTGGCGCGGGTAAAGAAACTGGCGGACTGGCTGCAGGTGGATGTGATGGACGGGCATTTTGTCCCCAATCTAAGTTTCGGCCCGGGCATAGTTTCTTCCGTTGCGGCGGCCTCCTCCCTGCCTGTGGACGCCCACCTGATGGTGTCGGAGCCGGGCCGTTTCCTGGACGCTTTCGCCGCGGCCGGCGCGGGTCTTATTACGGTGCACGCCGAGGCTAAGTCCCCGGGGGCCTGCCTGAAAAAAATAAAAGCTCTGGGCCTGAAAGCCGGACTCGCGCTGCGCCCTGAAACCCCGCTGAAGCGGGTTCTCCCGTACCTGCCGCTGCTGGACCTTATCCTTATAATGACCGTGGAACCCGGTTTTGGCGGCCAGGCTTTCATGGCGGAGCTGATGCCTAAGGTGGCCGCCGCCAGGAAGTTGATAAGCAGGTCCGGCCGCGGCATCTGGCTGCAGGTGGACGGCGGCATAAACGCGCGCACGGCCGAAACGGCCGCCGGCGCCGGCGCCGATTCCCTGGTGATAGGAAGCGCGCTTTTTTCGGCTAAAGATCCGGCCGGTTTCCTGAGGGAGCTGAAAAAGAAGATCTGACGGGGCAAGGGGAGGCAGGCAAATGGCTAAAAAGATACTTATAGTCGAAGACGAGGACCTTATCTCCAAGGTGCTCGCTATCCGGCTTGAAGGCCTCGGCTATAAAGTCGTTACCGCTTTCGACGGCGAGGAAGGCCTCGGCGCCGTTAAAAAAGAGAATCCCGACCTGGTCCTTCTGGATATCGGGCTGCCCAGGCTGGACGGGAACACCCTCTGCGAGCTGATAAAATCGGGGAAAGACACCAGGCATATAAAAGTCATAATGCTTACCGGCAAGCGGCTGGTGGGCGACATGGAAAATTCCTTCACGGCCGGCGCTGATTTCTATATCAGCAAGCCCTACGAATGGCAGCGCCTCCTGGGCCATATCCAGAAACTTATTGGCTAAATGGGGGACGTTGCTTAAATGCTCCGCCTTCGCCAATTCCCTACCCTTTATGCGCCAGATACGAAGCCGCGCCGGAACTGATTTTAAGCTCTTTCATTAATACCGCGCCGTTCACCCCGCCCGCCGTTTTGCGCAGATAACAATACAGGGCTCTCCCGCGCGCTATACGCGGCTGTCTGCCGGCACTCAGCAAATCTTCTTTGGTTACCCCTGTTACGCGCTGGAACTGGTTCGGGAGCAGGCACCAGGCCAGGCATTTCCCGCCGGTGATTTAGACCGCGGCACCCGGCCCATTACGGCTTGATAAAGCGCTGGGGCCTTGACAAATGCCGATTTCACCTATATAATATGTTTCAGCAGATGTTGAAAATATGATAAACAATGAAAACGCCTCTTTAGAAAGGGCAAAAAAGACTTTAACAGAAGCGCTCACGGCCATTCCCTTCATTGAGTTGGTTTCAATAAAAGAAGGCCCTGCAGTGGGTCCGGATATTTTATTAGAGCTGAAGTATAAAGGGAAACCCTTGATCTGTATTGTGGAAGTTAAAAGTCTTGGCCAGCCCAAATATGCAAGGGAGGCCGCTTATCAGCTTAAGAGCTTCAGCGGCAGCCGCCCTGATGCCTACGGGATATTAATGGCTCCATATATATCCTTTGAAGCCGGGGAAGTATTGGCCGAAAATAACGCCGGCTACATGGACTTCAGTGGGAATTGCCGCCTGTCTTTCGGCGATATCTACATAGAGCGCAAAGGCAATCCAAACGCTTTTACCGTAAAAAGGGACCTGCGCAAGCTTTACTCGCCTAAAGCAGAACGCGTATTGCGCGTGCTTCTGTCTTCTGCGAGAAAACCGTGGAAAATGGCGGAATTGTCCGCGGAAGCCGGAGTAAGCCTGGGGCAGACAGCCAATGTGAAAAATGCCTTGGCGGAACGGGAATGGCTGGACACTACCGCGCCGGGTTTGCGGCTCTCAAATCCCGCCGCAGTGCTTTCGCAATGGGCGCAGAATTACGACTTCCGGAAAAATATCCTCAAAGAATGTTACAGCGTTAAAAGCCTCGCCGAGACCGAGGCGGCGGTGGAAGAACTTTGCGCCAAAAACGGAATACGCTTCGCCCTTGCCGGTTTTTCCGCGGCGGCCCGTCTTTGGCCTGCTGTAAGATACCAGCGGGCTATGGCCTATGTCGCCGAATTCCGGGCGGAGCTGTTCGCCGCCGCCGGCATAAAAGAGGTGGAAAGCGGCGGAAACCTTCTGCTGATGCTCCCCTACGATGCCGGTGTTTTTTACGGCGCCGGAAACCTGAACGGCGGCACCGTAGCCGGCGCGGTACAAACATATCTGGACCTGGCCGGTTATAAAGGAAGAGGCGCGGAGGCTGCGGCCGAAATCCTCGAGAATGTAATAAAACCATCATGGTAAGCAAAAAAGACTATAACGAGATCATGGTGAAGGCCGCCAAAAGCGTCCTTATAGAACTGTCGCATCTTTTGCGTGAATACCATGACGGCATTGTGCTGATAGGCGGCTGGGTGCCGCCGCTGCTTTTTGGGCCGGGCACGCATGTGGGCAGCACAGATGTAGACCTGGCCTTGGACCATAAATCCATCACAAATAAGGCTTATGCAAAGATCGGCAAACTACTTCATGCGCGAGGCTATTTCCCCGATGAGGAGCGCCCATATGTGTTTAAA
Source organism: uncultured Elusimicrobia bacterium (assembly GCA_947085555.1). Taxonomy (GTDB): domain Bacteria; phylum Elusimicrobiota; class Elusimicrobia; order Elusimicrobiales; family UBA9959; genus UBA9959. The sequence goes on from CAMTWW010000190.1 coordinate 15,579, forward strand.
CGGTCGGTAAATATAGAAGCGCAAATATTTTCGATTGAAGTTGATTTTCTATCCGGAGAATATGGCGGCGCCGCCAAGTCCCGCCGCCATCAGAATGTGCAGGACATCAAGGCCAGGAAGGCACGCGCCTGCGACCTGGCTTTCACAATGTTCACTGAGGTTAAGGTCGAAGGCGAATTGCCGGACGGCGGAAAAGACAGCGTTGTGATCAAGGTCGCCTCCATTGTGCCGTTTTTAGTCATGAAGGGAATGGCCTTGCATACCCGCATCAAGGAAAAAGACGCGTGGGATATATATTACTGCCTTAACAATTACCCCGGCGGCCTTGACGCGCTGGCGGCGGAGATAAAAAAACACGCCTCCAATAAGCTGGTCCGGGAAGGTTTTCTTAAAATATCCGAGAAATTCGCCTCCGAAAAGCACATAGGCCCCAAAATGGCGGCTGACTTTGAGGAACTCCCCCCCGGCGAACAACGTGATATGTTGCGGCGCGACGCCTACGAAAAAGTTGATTATCTTCTAAAGGCGGCGGGGTTTCGGCAGACATGAGACTAACGTCAATGTCTCGGCATATCCGGAATTGTACCGTATTTAAGCGTTTAAGCAACGTCCCCTAGGCGGAAAACTTTAGCTGAAGTTTTCAGGTTAGAGGAGGAGGCCCGCTATGGTGGCCGACAGGAAGCCGGCCAGAGAGCTGGCCAGAAGCGCGTAGAGCCCCAGTTTTGCCAGGTCGTGGCGTCGCTCCGGAGCCATGGCCCCTATCCCGCCTATCTGTATTGCGATCGAGAGGAAGTTGGAGAAGCCGCAGAGGGCGTAGGAGGCTATAGTAACGGAGCGCTCGCTTATAACTCCGGGGTTAGCTTTAAGGAAAGTAGCCATGTTCAGATAAGCCACGAACTCGTTAAGCACGGTTTTCTGGCCCATCCAGCTGGCCACCTGCTGCACTTCACCGGAGGGAACGCCCATAACCCAGGCCAGCGGGGTGAAGATCCAGCCGAATATCTTTTCGATGCTGAGCCCCTGAAGCCCGAACAGCCCGCCGGCGTAACCGGTTAAAAAGTTGGCCAGCGCCAGTATAGCCATGAAAGCTATTAAGCAGCCGGCTACGTTAAGGGCCAGGTTAAGGCCCACGGTGGACCCATTGGCCGCCGCGTCTATCACGTTGGCGTCCGTTATCTCCAGCCGCATTTTCACTATCCCGCGCGTTTCAGGTTCCGCGGTTTCAGGAACTATTATTTTCGCCATCACCAGCCCGGCGGGGGCGGCCATTATGGAAGCGGCCAGCAGGTGGCCGGCGATACTGGGTATGGATTCTACCAGCAGGCCCACATAGGCCGCCATGATCCCGCCGGAGATGGTGGCCATGCCGCCGGTCATTACCGCCATCAGCTCGGAATTGGTCATTTTGGAGACGTAAGGCCTGACCACCAGCGGAGCTTCGGTCTGACCCACGAAGATGTTGGCGCTGGCAGAAAGCGACTAGATCGGAAGAGCAC
>CAMTWW010000191.1:0-6254 GCA_947085555.1 uncultured Elusimicrobia bacterium
GGCGCAATGCGTGGGCGGGCAGAGCATTGTTGCCGTTATGGACGTAAAGAAAGACACTAAAAGCGGTAAGTACGAGGTCTTTACCCATAACGCACAGCACAATACTGCTAAAGACCCGGTAGCCTTTGCCGCCGAGCTGGAAAAGCTGGGTGTGGGGGAGATAGTTGTAAATTCCATAGACCAGGACGGTTTGATGAAAGGCTATGACCTTCCCCTGGTAGAGGCCGTGCATAAAGCCGTAGGGCTGCCGCTTACGGTGCTGGGTGGCGCAGGCAAATTGCAGGACATCGGCCAATTAATAGGGAAATACGGGGCCATAGGTGCCGCGGCCGGCAGCTTGTTCGTGTTTAAGGGCGTTTACCGCGCGGTCCTGATCAATTACCCTAACCGTGCGGATAAAGACAAGCTGATAGCAGATAATTACACTTGCGGGGCCGCAAATTGAATCTCCTCATAGTAAGCCAGTATTTCTGGCCGGAAAACTTCAGGATAAACGACCTGGTGCTGGAGCTTAAGCGGCGTGGGCACACCGTTACTATACTTACGGGTAAACCCAATTATCCCGATGGAGATTATTTCCCAGGGTACGGCTTTTTTAGGACCTCACGAGAAGATTATCATGGCATTCCTGTAATGCGGGTGCCGCTTATTACGCGGGGGAAGTCCAAAGGGCTGCGGCTGGCTCTTAACTATCTATCATTTGTGTTCTTTGCCTCGCTGTTTGGGCCCTTATACTGCCGCGGCCGCTACGATGCTATTTTTGTTTTTGAACCTTCGCCTATAACGGTCTGCCTCCCCGCTATAGTGCTTAAAAAGATCTTCGGTGCCCCGATTTTCTTCTGGGTATTGGACCTATGGCCCGAAAGCCTTTCAGCTACGGGTGCTGTCTCCTCACCGTTCGTGCTGGGTCTGGTGCGGGGCCTTGTGCGGTTCATCTACTCGCAGTGCGACCGCATTCTAGTTTCTTCAAAAGGCTTTATAGAGTTCATTGCTCCCTTTGGCGTAAAGGCCGAGAATATACGCTATTTCCCTAATTGGGCGGAGGAGATTTACTGGCGACGCCCCGAGGGTGAGGCGCCCGCCGCGTTCAAAGCTGTTCCGCCCGGCTTCCGCCTGGTCTTTGCCGGCAACATAGGCGCCGCCCAGAACTTTGAAACGCTGCTCGGTGCTGCGGAACTGCTTAAGGGGAATACCACTATACAGTGGGTTATTCTCGGCGACGGCCGCATGGCGGACTGGGTGAAGGAAGAAATAGCCAAAAGGGGCCTTGCGGGAACTTTTCACATGCTTGGCCGGCATACGCCAGAGGATGTTGCCCGCGTTTTCTTTGACGCGGACGCTTTGCTTGTTTCCCTGCGGCCTGATCCGGTGTTCGCACTTACGGTACCTGGCAAGGTGCAGTCCTACCTGGCTTGTGGCAAGCCGGTAGTAGCCTCCCTTGAAGGTGAGGGGGCCCGACTTATAAAAGAAGCCGGGGCAGGCCTTGCCGCCCCGGCAGGAGATCCAGCGGCTTTAGCCAAGGCTGTTCTTGCCTTAAAGGAAATGCCGCAGCAGGAGCGCGGGCAGATGGGGGCCAGGGGTTTGGCATATTGCCGCGAGAACTTTTTAATGGAGACCCTGGTGGCCAGGCTGGAAACTTGGCTTACAGAAGTGCCTAAAAAGTATAATTAAGTCATAGCGAATAGGACTTTATGATAAACCTGAAAGGCAAAACCATACTCATTACCGGCGGCACCGGCTCTTTCGGCCATGAACTGCTGAAAACCATAATGGACCGCAATTTTAAGGAAGTCCGGATCTTCAGCCGCGATGAACTGAAGCAGGACCAGATGCGCACCCGGCTTAACAACCCCGCCGTTAAATTCTACATCGGCGATGTGCGGGACCGGGACAGCGTGGATGGGGCCATGAGAGGCGTGGATATGGTCTTTCACGCGGCTGCCCTTAAACAGGTGCCTTCCTGCGAATTCTTTCCCATGCAGGCGGTAATGACCAATATTATTGGCAGCCAGAACGTTATAGAGTCCGCTGTGGCCAACAAGGTGGGCAGCGTGGTGTGCCTGGGCACCGACAAGGCGGTTTACCCTGTTAACGCCATGGGCATGACCAAGGCCCTTATGGAAAAAATGGCCCAGGCCGCGGCCAGGGGCCAGGCGGGGAAAGATACTGTTATAAGCTGTGTGCGTTACGGCAATGTTATGTGCTCGCGCGGGTCCGTGATTCCCTTGTTCATAAAGCAGATAAAGGAAAAGAAACCGATAACTGTTACCGAAGCCGCCATGACCCGGTTCCTGCTGCCACTTAATGAGGCTATAAAGCTGGTGCTGTTCGCTTTCACCAATGCCAATCAGGGCGATATCTTTATAAAGAAATCTCCGGCTTGCACAGTGGGGGACCTGGCCCAGGCGCTGAAAGAAGTCTTTAAATCGGACGTGCCTGTGAAAACTATAGGGATACGTCACGGAGAAAAGATATTCGAGACCCTGGCCACTATAGAGGAACTGCGCCGCGCCGAGGATATGGGAGACTATTTCCGCGTCAAGATGGACGGCCGCGACCTTAACTACGACAAGTATTTCACCGAAGGCGATAAGAAAGAAGCCCTGCTGGAAGATTACACCTCACATAACACCAGCCAGCTTAATATTAAGCAGATAAAAGAACTGTTGCTGACGCTGCCGGAGATACAGGCGGAGCTTAATTGAACCCCATGGTTAAAGTCGGGATAACCGGTATAGACGGCCTTATAGGCTGGCATTTGCGCTCTTACCTGCACGGGCAGAAGGGCGTAGATATATATGGGGCCGACAAGGCGGAATTCGCTTCCATGGAAGCCCTGCAAAAGTTCGCCGGCTCTTGCGACGTTATAGTGCATCTGGCCGGCATGAACCGTGGCGACGATGCGGAAGTAGCCGCTACCAATGTCAAGCTTACTGAGCAGCTCTTGGCCGCCTGTGACGCCGCGAAAGTAAGCCCCTACGTTATTTTTTCTTCATCCACCCATATTTACAGGGCTACGCCTTACGGAGACTCCAAGAAAAAATGTTCCGCCTTGCTGAGCGAGTGGGCTGATAAACATAAGACGCCGTTCACCAATCTGGTGCTGCCTAATGTTTTTGGTGAGGCGGGTCGCCCGTTCTATAATTCCACGGTTTCCACTTTTTGCTATCAGCTGGCGACCGGGGAAAAGACCGAGATAATAAAGGATGTAGAGGTTGAGCTGCTGCATGCCCGCCACGTGGCCAGGCGTATTTACGCCCTGCTGGGCGCGCCTGTTAACGGCGAGCTCCCCATGAGCGGTGAGAAGATGCTTGTGAGCCGGCTGCTGGCCCAGCTAAAAGAAATGGCCGCGCTTTACGCCGCCAACATGGTGCCGGACCTGCGGGAAGGCTGCCTGCTGGACCTTTTTAACACTTACCGCTCTTACTTATTCCCTGCTAAAGTGCCAGTGGTCCTTGAAATGAAGCGCGACGAGCGCGGCTATCTCTTTGAGGCTGCGAAAAGCCGCAACTCCGGGCAGACCTTTATTTCTTCTACGCAGCCCGGCGTAACCCGCGGGAACCATTACCACACGCGCAAGTTCGAGCGCTTTCTTGTAATAAAGGGTAAGGCCTGTGTGCGGGTGCGCAAGCTTTTTTCAACCGAAACTCACGAGTTTGATGTGGACGGGGATAACCCCGCGTATGTGGATATGCCGGCCCTGCACACGCATAACATTACGAATATAGGCAGCGGTGAGCTGCTGACGCTATTCTGGAGCAGCGAGATCTTTGACCCGGCTGATCCGGACACCTACGGGGAAACGGTATGACAATGAAAAAAATGAAGGTAATGACGGTGGTGGGCACACGGCCCGAGATAATAAGGCTTTCCCGTGTGCTGGCCACGCTGGAGGAAGGCGCCGACCACGTGCTGGTGCATACCGGACAGAATTACGATTACGAGCTCAACGAAGTGTTTTTCAAGGAACTCGGCATAAAGAAACCGGATTATTTCCTGGGTGCCGCGGGCAAGAACGCCGCTGAGACTATTGCCGCGGTAATATCCAAAGTGGACGCCGTACTGGAAAAGGAAGCGCCTGAGGCCTTGCTGATACTGGGCGACACTAATAGCTGCCTGGCCGTCATCCCAGCCAAGCGGCGCAAGATACCGGTATTCCATATGGAAGCGGGGAACCGCTGTTTCGACCAGCGGGTGCCCGAGGAAATAAACCGTAAGATAGTGGACCATACGAGCGACATCAACATGCCGTACAGCTCCATAGCCCGGGAATACCTGCTTGCCGAGGGCCTGCCTGCCGACCGAATAATAAAGACCGGCAGCCCCATGTACGAGGTGCTGAATCATTACGCGGCCAGGATAGACGCCTCCAAAATACTATCCGCGCTTAAGTTGAAGCGGAAAGACTACTTCATAGTCAGCGCGCACCGGGAAGAGAACGTGGATTCCGACGTGAATCTTAAGAAACTCGGCGATATGCTTAACGCGCTCGCCTCTGAATACGGTAAAAGTGTGATAGTCTCCACCCATCCACGGACCAGGAAGAGGTTTGAAGCTAAAAAGATGCGCTTTCATAAGAACGTGGAATTGCTCAAGCCGCTGGGCTTCTTTGATTATGTGTATTTGCAGAAGAACGCCTTTGTGGTGCTTTCAGACAGCGGCACTATAACCGAGGAGTCCTCTATACTTAAGTTTCCGGCCGTAAACATCCGGGAGGCGCACGAGCGCCCGGAAGGCATGGAAGAGGCTTCGGTGATAATGGCCGGATTGGAACTGGATAGGGTAAAGCAGGCGATAGCGGTAGTTGAAGGCGGAGGGGCAGGCTTAAGGGTCCCCGCTGATTACTCCGTTCCGAACGTGGCCATGAAGGTGCTGCGGATCATTCTTTCGTATACCGATTACATCAACCGGAACATCTGGAAAAAGGTCTGACGCTCTGTTGATAAACTTCTCAGAATGGCCGCTAAACAACCTTTGATACTTGTTACTGGCGCTACCGGCGCCATAGGCGGGCGCGTAGTGGGCGCTTTGCATTCCGCCGGGTATCGCGTACGGACTTTCTCTGTAGATGAGTCAGCTCAAGGCTTCTTTCCGGCTTCCGTAGATGTTCTGCGCGGGGATATCACCGATGTGCCGGCGGTGGAGGCGGCTATGGCCGGCGTGGAGGCCGTTGTGCATATGGCGGCGCTGTTGCATATTGTGAACCCGCCGCCGGAGATGCGCGAGAGCTATGAGAAGGTGAATGTAACCGGTACCACTATAGTTTCCGCCGCGGCAGTTAAAGCGGGGGTTAAACGCCTTGTATTCTTCAGCACCATCGCCGTTTACGGCAAGTCCGGCGGCGAGGTACTGGACGAAACCTCGCCAGCCAGGCCTGATACTTTTTACGCGCTGACCAAACTGTCCGCCGAGCAGATAGTGTTGGCGGCGCGGGGGGAAGGCGGGACCCCGATAGGCGTTGTTCTGCGGCTGGGCGCCGTGTATGGCACCCGGATAAAGGGCAACTACGCGCGGCTTACATGCAGCCTGGCCCGCGGTTTGTTCATCCCCATAGGCGCCGGCCTTAACCGGCGCACCCTGGTGTATGATAAAGATGTGGCGACCGCGGCCCTGCTGGCCGTCACACACCCCGCCGCCGTGGGCCGGATATACAATGTTACGGACGGACAGTATCACCACCTGAGAGATATCATTGCCGCAATATGCGCTGCCCTTGGCCGCCGCGCGCCCGGGTTTCAACTGCCGGTGGGATTTATACGTTTCCTGGCGGGGAGATTGGAAGCCGGCGCCCGTATTATAGGCGTTAAACCACTGGTCTCCAAGTCGACAATAGACAAATACACAGAGGATATAGCGGTAAGCGGGGACCTGATCCGCAAGGAATTAGGCTTTGCCCCTGCGTATTCTCTACAGGAAGGCTGGAAGGAAACTATACAGGAAATGCAACACATAAAGGCGCTGTAACAAGGTTGCTCAATCTTCCATTTCTTTAAATTTGTATAATTCTGTCAGACAAACAGTATGAATAGTCTCTGCTTTAACTTTCTGGTGGTGTGTTCGGTGCTGCTGCTCGCGGCCCGGCCCGCGCACGCCTACCTTGACCCCGGCACCGGCAGTTATGTTTTTCAGGCTCTTATCGCCGTGTTACTGGGTGCGCTCTTCGCCGTTAAAACCTATTGGCAGAGGCTTAAGAACTTCTTCACTATTTTTTTCTCAAAGAAGTAGTAATGCCCCCAGATATAACCCAAGTCACC
>CAMTWW010000192.1:0-7807 GCA_947085555.1 uncultured Elusimicrobia bacterium
CCAATTTGTACCGCACTATGGGTGTGCTGTCCCCTATGTTCGGCCTTATCGGCACGCTGTTCGGCATCATCCAGACGCTGAGCAATATCTCGGACCCCACCGCGATCGGGCGCTCGATGGCCGTGGCTATCACCTCCGCTTTATTCGGGATCGCGTTCTCCAACATGTTCTGTGTGCCGGTGGCCAATAAGATCCGCCTGCGGGCCATAGAGGAAACGCTGGTGCTGCAGACCATCCTCGAGGGCGTGATAGACATAATGTCCGGCAAGACCCCCCACCTGATAGAGATGCACCTGCGCGGCTACCAGACGCTGGAAGGCGTCAGGACCGGCGTTCCCAAAGCTTGATCCTATGCGCTACTACGAACGCGAGGACGAACTGGAGAACGAGCTCAACCGCGGCGCGCTGTGGGCCATTACCCACGGCGACCTGATGAGCTACCTCATGATCTTCTTCATGATCCTGTTCGCTTTTTACAGTTCCAAAAGAATAGACACGCAGTTCAGCCAGAAAGCCATAGAAGAAACCTTCGGCAAGGATACTTCCGTTGTTAGCACTCTCTTTTCCAAGAACGGCATCCAGCAGATAGCCCAGGTAGAGATCTCGGCCAACAAGATAAGCATAAATTTCTCCGACCCCATACTTTTCGAGCCTGGCAGCGACGTGCTCAAGCCCGCCTCTTTCCCCCACCTGAAGCGCCTTACCGCCGTTTTCATGGACCTGCCTAACCCGATACAGATAGAGGGCCACACCGACAACCGCCCGCTGGGACGCACGATTCGGTTCAAGTCCAACTGGGAGCTTTCCTCGGCCAGGGCTTTCTCGGTGCTGCAGTTCTTCGTGAAAGAGGGCGTGGCCCCGGAGAAGCTTTCAGCGGTGGGGTACGGGGAGTTCAAGCCTGTAATGTCCAACGATACCACCGAAGGCCGCTCCGGGAACCGGCGCATAGAGATAAACATAATCAGGCATGAGATTTAAGGCAATAGTTGATAAGCAAGAAACGGCAGTTGATAAGTTGATAAGTTAATTATGAAGCTGACCACGCGGTTCCTCCTTATTCTGCTGGGTATAGCGGTGCTCCCGCTGCTGCTTTCGGTGGGCTGGAATATCTACCAGTATAATTCCTCCGTGGCCAGCTACTATGAACTGCATAAAGGCCTCTCCCGGCTTTCCGCCGTGAACGTAGACGAATGGTTCCTGACCACCAACCGCAGCCTGGCTTTCCTCTACGAGATCGAGAGCCCGCTGCAGGCTAAAAAGCTGGACGAGGCCAAGGTCATACAGCAGGCCGCCCGCATAAATTCGGACATCATGTCCCTCAGCCTCCTTTCCCGGGAAGGGACGGAAGTGTTCTTCATCCAGAGCGACAAGGTCAGGGAAAAGAAATCGCTGGCCTCCTACGCCGTCGAGCTCGCCGGCCGCGCGCACGCCTCCGGCATAGTCACGGCGGGGGACCCGCTCTGCCTGAAGGGCCAGGCCTTTTTCCCGCTGGCCTACCCGCTGGTGGACGGGCGCGTGGTGCTCTTCCATTTCGCGCTGGATAAGCTGCTGGGTAAGATAAATTCGCAGCAGGCCGGGCGCACAGGCCGGGTGTTCGTTGCCGACGGGCAGGGCCGCCCCCTCCCCTGCCAGGACATGAAGGGGCTGGACTACAAGCCGGCGGAGATGAAAAAGGTCTTCCAGACCGGTGGCCGCACCGGCACGCTGGCAAAATTCAAATTCTCCGGAGAAGAATATTCCGGCGCCTACGCGGCCATAGACAAGCTGGACTGGGCGGCGGTCTCCATCCAGTCAGAGGACGAGCTCTACGGCAAGCAGCGCAAATCTATCGTGGTGTTCTCGCTGCTGGCGGTGGCCATTTTCGGCATAACCATGGTGGTAGTTTTCCTGGTCTCCAACCGGATCATAGTCCCCATAAACAACATGGTCAGCGTGGTTAAGGGCTTCCTGCGCACCCAGCACCTGGACCAGGTCATCGCCCAGCAGGGCTGGCCCGAGATAAAAGTGCTGGTGGGCGTCCTGAACCGCCTTATGCTGGAGCTGCAGGCCTACCGCGCCTTCCAGCTTAACCAGATAGTGGAGGAAAAGGGCAAGGCCCAGGCGCTCATAGATACTATTTCCGACGGGGTTATCCTGGTGGACGACCGCGGCTCGCTCATCTATTCCAATAATACGGCCCTCAAGCTGCTGGGCATCCCCAAGATCTCGCCCGAGGTTTCCGTGCCGCGCTCCGTCAAGAACGAGGCTTTCTTCAAGGGGCTGACCGACATGTTGGCGCTGAAGGAGAAGTACCTGCGCAGCGAAATAGACGCCCCGGTAGAAACCGAGACCTCCACCGTGCTCAAGAGCTTCCGGATAATTTCCAACCAGTTCCTGCTGGCAACGCTCAAGCGCCCCGGCCGCGTCCTGATAATCCGGGATATCACCGGCGAAAAGGAAATAGAGAAGGCCAAGGAAGATTTCTTCCACATGATAACGCACGACATGCGCGCGCCGCTTTCCACGCTGCAGGGCTACACCGAGCTGCTGATGAAGAAGATTCCCTCTTCCCCCGCCACTGACAAATACCTGACCAGCATGCTTTACTCCTCGCGGCGCCTCCGCGGCATGATAGACGACATCCTGAATACCACCAAGCTGGAGCGCGGCAATATGATGCTCTCCCTGGACCAGGTGGACGCGGGGGCCATAGTGACCCGTGTGCGCGAGAACCACGAGCCCGTGGCCGGCCCCAAGAATATAAAACTCTCGGTCGTGCTCCCCCCGGCGCCGATAATCGTAGCCGCAGATCCGGGTCTGCTGGAGCGCGTCATCACCAACCTGATGGGCAACTCGCTCAAGTTCACCCCCGGCGGCGGGAGCATAACCCTTTCGACCTGGGAAGACAAGGAAAAAGTCTTCTTCGCGGTCGAGGATACCGGGCCCGGCATCCCGGAGAACAAGCGCAAGGAAATATTCGAGAAGTACTCGCAGATGGAAGAGCACAAGAGCATGGGCTTCGGCCTGGGACTGGCGATGTGCAAGATGACGGTGGAGTTGCATAAGGGAGAGATCTGGGTGGAATCCGAGGTGGGCAAGGGAAGCAAATTCATCTTTACCGTTTCCAAGTCCATGGCCGTTCCCGCGCCGGCCGCGCCGCCGCCTCCCCCCGCCGCCTGATATAACGCAGACTGGAGATAAACTATGGGACCTAAAACTAACCTGATGCTGATCATCGACGATAATGTGGAGTTCCGCGCTATGGTCTTCGATTATTTCACGGACCTTGGTTTTACCGTGGAAATAGCCGGGGAAGGCCGCGAGGGCCTGCTGAAGGCCAGGACCATACACCCCGATATCATCCTGTGCGACGTCATGATGCCGGACATCGGCGGGATAGAGGTCCTGCGCAGCCTGCAGACGGAGGACGATACCCGCGGCATCCCGGTCCTGGTCATAACGGGCAGTTTTTTCGACAAGAATATGAGCGAGCTCTTCAGGCAGGAAGCCAACTGCCGCGAATTCATGAGCAAGACGGTGGAGCTCTCCTACCTGCAGAAGAAAGTGGAAGCGCTGGTCGCCAGGAAGCCATGACCGCGCGCCCCAAAATACTCATAGTTGACGACGAGCCGGATTACCTGGCCATCGCCGCCCGCATAGCGGCCAGGGCCGGCTGTTCCGTGCTCACGGCCACTTCAGCCCTTAAGGGCGTGGAACTGGCCGGAAAAAACAACCCCGCCCTGATCCTCCTGGACGTAGGGCTCCCGGATATAAGCGGTTTCGAGGCCGCGCGCCGCATCCGCAAAGTCCCCGCCCTCTCCCGCGCGCCGATAATCTTCTTCACCGTCCGCTCCGAGCTGGATATGGTCTCCGAGGGGCTGAAGCTCGGAGCCGCCGGCTATGTGATCAAGCCTTTTGACCCCGACGAGCTGCTGGCCCGCATAAAGGCCGCGGTCTTTCCCGCATGAAACCACGCGCCTTCTGCGTCACTTCCAACCCCGCCCTGCTGCTTTTTTTTAAGGCCGCGCTGGCCGGCTTCGGCGTTAAATTCTACGCCTCGGCCGCGGCCTTCCTGAGAGCGCCGCCGGGCAAAGGCCTGGCGGTAATAGACTCCTCCCTCCCGGATATGAGCGGGCGTGATCTGGTCGCGGTCCTCCGCGGGGATAAAAAAACTTCCGCCCTGCTGCTGGTGCTGACCGGCGGCGGCCCTTATTCCCCAGCCGCGGCCGCGCTCTCGCTGGAGAACGGCGCCGACGAGTATTTCGCTTTTCCTCCCGACGCCCGCTTTTTCCGCGCCCGGCTGCTCAACCTGCTCGGAAGGGCCGGGTCCGGCGCGAGTGCTACTGAGAAGCCCGCCGAGTATCGTTTTGGAACGCTCCGGATTTCTCCGGAGGCAAGGACAGCCTCTATCGGAGCGGCCCGGATCAGGCTGACGGCGCTTGAGTTCGACCTGCTGCTTTATTTCCTTAAGAACCAGGACAGGGTGGTGTCGCGCACCGTCCTGCTGGAACAGGTGTGGCGCCAGGGCCTGGAGGCCGGTCCGCGGGCGGTGGACAAGCGCATCGAGGCGCTGCGTTCCCGCCTGGGCAAATTCGGCTCGAAGATCCGGACGGTCTTCGGTTTGGGATATCTGTTTAAGATGTGAAGTAAGTAGTAAGGATTAAGGATAAGATCTGCATACTACTTCTACAGCCGCACTTTCGCTTGTAAAGTATAAGCAAGTCGGTCATTGGTAAAGTGCGGCTGTAGAACTACTGAGAACTTAATCCTCTCCCCTCTACCCTCTCCCCTCTACCCTCTACCCTTCATCCTCCCAGCGGGAGCAGCACTTCCACAATTGCGCCGCGCTCTTTCTTGTTCGAGACTTCCAGGGTCCCGCCGTGTTTTTCCGCTATGCGGCGGGCTACCGCCAGGCCTATGCCGGCCTTGCCTTTCTCGGTGGTGTTGAAGGGCGCGAAAAGCTTTGAAAGGGCTTCCTGGGAGAAGCCGGGGCCGCTGTCCTCGAACTTTATCGAGGCCTGCCGCCCGTCCTCGGCCGCCTTGAGCGTTACGCGCAGGCTCCCTCCCTGCTGCAGCCGCTCGTAGGCGTTCTTGATCAGCTGGTAGAAGACCATTTTCGCGCCTTCAGTGGCGAGTGGCGCGCGCAGGCGCGGGTTGAGCACGGCGGCCGAGATGGAGAGCTTCCGCTGCTTGAAAGCCCTTTCCCATTTGCCCACCTCCCCGCTCACGAAGCCGGCCAACTCCGTATCCTCGAACGCGGGGGTTTCCGGGTCCAGGTATTCCTGCCAGCTCTTCAGGAGATTGACGGAGGCCAGCAGGTTCTTCAGGGCCGGCTCCAGGCTTTTGCGCTCGGCGGCAGGGATGCGCAGGTTGAAGGTCTTCAGGTCTTTGGCGGTCCTGTCCAGCGCGGTTATCATTCGCGTGTTGAAATCGGTCTGCTCTCTTTTCAGGAAGCCGCTGAACCTTATGTTCTTGCGCTTCAGGTCTTCGTTCTCGATCTCGAGCTCCTCTACTTTTTTCAGGTCCGTCCTGAGCCTGTCGATCTGCAGGTCGCGGTCCTCTACAGCTTTAAGCACGCGGGCGGCGTAATCGGCGGAAGCCGCTATTTTTGTTTTAAGGTTCTCTATTTCCCCTTCGAGGGATTTTATTTTTATGCCGGCGCGCCTGGCGGTTTCCTTCTCCGTGGCCAGGCCGTTTTTCGCGTCCCGCAGGAGACCATTGACTTTTTCCATATCCGCTTCGCGCTCTTTCAATTCCCCGGCGAGGGCCGCGTTCCGCTCCTGGGCCTGCCCAAGCGCGTTTTTCAGCGCGGCGGCGCGCTTCTGAAGCTCGAACACCTGGGCCACGGCCCCGCTGAAATTAGACCGCTGCTCCTGCGCCCGCAGGGCGTGCTCGTCCGAGGTCTGCCGGAGCTTTTCCGCTTCGAATCCGGAGGCGTCGATTTCGGCGCGTAGGACGGCACAGTCGGAGAGCGCGCTTCTAAGGGCGGTCTCCTTTTCCGAGAGGGCGGCTTTAAGAGCGGCGGCGCGGCCCTGGAGGGACGCCTTTTCGCCGGCGGAAATATCCGCTTCGGACGCCGCTTCGGCCAGGGCCGTTTCGAGCGCGGCCAGTTCCCTGCCTTTGCGCGCCAGCTCAAGCCGCAGGGCCGAAAGTTCTTCACCGGAAGCGGCCAGAGCGGCCTTAAATGTATTTTCCCGTTCCGCCGCGGACGCCAGTTCCGCCGCGGCCGCCTCGGCGGCGCGCTTTCCTTTCTCCACGCGCTCAAGCAGTTCTTCGTATGCGGATGCCGGTTTTCCGGAGAGCTCTGAGTCCTCCCTCAGGGCCCGCGCGAGTTCAGGCAGCGACATCAGGCCCGCTATCCTTTCTTTGAACGAGCCTATGGCGGTGTCGCGCGCCGTTAAAGCCTCCCTGAGGCTGCCGGCTTCAGCCCGCAAGGCTGTCAGCTCTACGTCAAAGAGGGCGCTCTCACTTTCCTTTTTCAGCAGCACCGCTTTAATCCCGGCGGCTTCCCGGGCCTGGCGCGCGGCAAGGGCCAGCGTTTCAGCGTCTTTGTTTATCGAAATTTTCAGGCTTTCCGTTTCGGCTTTAAAGCGGCGTTCGCGCTCCAGGCTGTCTGCCAGCTCTCTTTCCAGGCGCAGCGCTTTCGCAGAGGCGTCCGACAGCACCTTCCTGGCGTCGGCGCGCCCGGCTTCGGAGCGGGCCGAGGCGTCCTGGGCTTCCCCCACTGCGTGCCAGAGATAATCCAGTTCGGCGTTGAAGGCGTCCGAAGGCCGGCTCATACAGGCTCCTTCAGGACTATCCTGCCTTTGGAATTCATTTCTATCGCCGCGGAGATTATTTTCGCCCTCGCCACCATCACCTTTTCCTCTTCGGGGCGGTTGAGCATCATATCCTTAATTATGATGCGGATATCCTCGGGCAGCAGGCGGGTCACATTGCCGACCGCGGTCTCGCCGGCGGCGGACAGGGCCGCGGCCCAGTCTACGTAAGGCACCGAGACGACCAGCGGGCGCAGGTTTTTTTCGTCGAGGCGGCAGAGGTCGTCGAAAGTGACCATCCTGCGGCGGAGCTCCTCGGAGCCCTTGGGGTTCGTGCGGGTGAGGTTGTCCATTATCTCCGTGCGCTCGGCCTCGTTCACCAGGGAAAGCAGGCGGCCCAGCTTTTCCGCGCCCTTTAGGCTTTTTTCCAGTTTCAGGCGCAGGTCGTTCTCTATCTCGTAGACTTTCTCGGGTTCGGCCTGCTTTAGGCTGAGCAGCTGGGCGGAGACCGCCTGCTTCTTCGCCGGCGCCAGCGCCAGCAGGATCTTGGAGGAGATATGCGCCTTGCGGTCGGCCAGGTTGGCTATTATTATGGCGGCGTCCTCTTCCGGGATATCGGAGAGCAGGTCGGCGGCCTCGGCGGGCGGGAGTTTTTCCAGGAATTCGAAGGCCGAGCCCGCGGTCAGCATGGCCCCGCCGGCGGCGGCGCGGGATTCCACGTCTATGATCTCGCCGAACTCTCCCGTTTCCCCGCCTTCGCCACCGGGGTCTGGCGCCATCATTCCGCCGCCGGAGGGCCCTGCGGGGGAAGGGGCGTTTATGCGGGCGTAGTCCACGAAGCCGTTCAGAAGCCTGGAGGCGAGGATATAGCCGAAGACCAGGAGTACGGCCAGGGCCAGGGCGCCGAAGGCGGAGGCGATAAGGACCGGCCGTATTTCAGGGGCTTCCAGGGCGCTCTTCCACCAGGGGAGCATTTCCGACCTTTCGGAGATTATGCTGTCGCCGCGGGCCTCGTTGAGGCGGAGCACGGCGGAGATCATGAGCTTTATGGCGTTCACCCTGGTTTCGGG
>CAMTWW010000193.1:0-1266 GCA_947085555.1 uncultured Elusimicrobia bacterium
CCGCCCCAGCCTTATGGCAAAATTTCAGTCCCCGTCCCGTCTATTTGAATTTGTCCTTTAATTTTAATAATATATATATCTTCATCAGAGTGGAAGCGAACCTGGCAGGGGCCGGGGCGGAGTCTGTTTCTAAAGAGAGGCTTAAATGAGTTCCCACCAGTCAAACCACATTTCTTTCGGCACTGACGGCTTTCGTGGCGTCATAGCCAGGGATTTCACCTACGACGTGGTCCGCAAGATAGCGCAGGGCACGGCGGACTACCTGTCGTACAAATATATGCGCACGGATAAGCCCACCGTGGCCGTGGGTTATGACAGACGCTTCATGTCGGACCTCTTCGCCAGGACCCTGGCGGATATCATAGCCGCCAACGGTTTCGAAGTCACGCTCAGCTCCACCCCGCTGGCGACGCCGGCCGTGAGCCTGCTTACCACCAAGGGCTACGGCATAGGGGTAGTGATAACGGCCAGCCATAACAACCACTATTATAACGGGATCAAGGTAAAGCAGAACGGGCGCTCCGCCCCGCCCTCCGTTACGGCCGAGATAGAGAACTACGTGGCCAAAGCCGTGCCTATGAAACCCAGCGGCGCCCCGGTGACGGTGAAGGATTTCCGCCCTGTCTACGTGGAGTACCTTAATTCCAAGGTGCAGTCCGCGCAGGTGCAGTCCAAGCTGCCCGCCCCCGTGGTTATAGATTTTATGTACGGCGTGGGGGCGGAAACGGCTGGGGAACTTTTCGGCTCCGGGAACATAATAAAGCTCCGCGACCGGCACGACCCGCTCTTCGGCGGGATCTCCCCGGAGCCGGTGGAAAAGAACCTGCTGGACCTGGCGGCCGCCGTCAAGAAGCATAAAGCCATGTTCGGCGCGGCGCTGGACGGGGACGCGGACCGCTTCGCCCTGATCTCGGACAAGGGGCAGTATATGACTCCCTGCCAGACCGCCCCGTTGCTGCTTGAATATCTGCTCTCGAAGGGCCAGTACAAAGGCAAGATAGTGCAGGCCGTGTCGATGGGCTTCCTGACCAAGCGCATAGCCCGCGCCGCCAACCTGCCTTTCGACGAGGTCCCGGTAGGCTTCAAGTACATAGCGGAGAAGATGCTTACCGAAGACGTGACTTTCGGGGTGGAGGAATCCGGCGGCTATGCCTGGAAGGGGAACCTGCCGGAGCGCGACGGCGCCCTGACGGCCCTTTTCATCATGGAGATGGCGGTGAAGACGGGCAAGACGGTCTCGGCGATGTACGCGGAGATAGAGAAGAA
>CAMTWW010000194.1:0-4908 GCA_947085555.1 uncultured Elusimicrobia bacterium
CTGTTCCACCAGACCGTCACCGGCTCCGGCGTATAATACACGGAAGTGGCGGACGGCAGGGAATCGCTCTCGGCTTTTATAGTCTGGGTTCCGGCCACCACGGGATTGAAACTGACGGTGGCGCTGCCGCTCACAAGGGTATAGGACGACGGATTGAGATCGTAGGGATCCGTCGGGATGGAGGCGTAGATCTTGAAGCCGGCCGAGGTGTCGGTGTTATAATAGTTATCCACGCCGTAAACCACGGTCTGGAAAGTGGCGCCAGCCAGCAGGGCGGGCAGGGTTCCCGTCTTGCCGTAAGGCTGCACGTCCCACTTGCCCTGCACGCGGGTCTCGCCCGGTAACAGGGCCAGCAGGCGGTCCGCCGTCTGGGCCACTACCGGCACATTGGAGGACGGGTTGCGCGGGTTGGGATAAAGTCCCTGCCCTGTGGCTGAAACGTACCAGCCGGAAGGAGAAGCGGAAACGAGCGTCCTGTATATGGTCGTCGAGCCGACGAAGTTCACGTAGCCGTCGGCGGGTGGAAGGTTATTATTGTTCGGGTCTGTGTCAGCCGCATAAACGCTAGCGGCCGAGGAAAGCACAAGGTTCCAGTACTTATCGGTAACCTGCAGCAGGAAAGGCACGTTTGAGCCGGCCGGCTTGGTGCGCGGCGTGCCGGCGCTGCCCCCGGTGGTGCCGGGCGCCGGCAGCTGGCCGGCGGGGTCGTAGTCGGCTATCACCTGCACACGGTCCGCCGCGGCCGGATTTACGGCCGCGTTGCGCGTGCCGAAGATCGCGGGATTATCGCGGTCCTCGGCGCGCAGAGTGCGCGGGCCGGTTTTGCGCAAGCGCACCTGGAAAGTTTTTACGCCGTAGTCTCCGGGCAGGAAGGTATACTGTTTGGGCAGGCCGTAAATGTCGTCCATTACCGCCGGGTAGTCGTCCGTATCCATAAGCTCGGGGCCGCCGGGCACGCCATCTATGTAGAAATTGGCGGCGCCCTGGTAAGCGGCGGCCTTGTTGCCGCCGCCGCCCGCGCCGTCCCTGGCTTCCACGGTCATATTAACGTCCGAACCGGCCAGCATCGGGTCGGCGGACACGGTGACAAGGAAACTCTGGGCCGGGGCGGCGATATAGAACTTGGGGCCCTGGTCTATTATCGTTTCAAGATTACCGGCATTGTCGGTAACGCGCGTCCAGGAAACATAGGCGTCGCCGCGCACCCAGCAGGTATGGGCAGCGCGCTCTGTGTCATTGTCGCAGACCAGGCCGGTATACTGCCAGTTGCCCAGCGTATCGGTGAACTGGGAGGGTACCCAGACCTCGGAACCGGCCGACGGCGTCCAGGTGGAGCCGTTCCAGAAATAGCCTGAATTGTCATAGCCGCCGGAGGTTATAGGCCCGTTGGAAGCCAGGAAAGGCGCAGTGTCCCTGAAGACCAGCGTCTCTATTTTGCCCTTGTGCCAGGACAGGCTGGGGTAGACGCCGGAACCTGTGCCGTTTATGCCGTTGGTAAAGCCGGGGTCCGAGGCGTTGCCGAGCATGGCCCTGTTATCGTTATACACCATTGTATTCACCGGGATTACCACGGCCGACTGCGGCTCCTGCTGGTCGTACAGGAAGCGCGAAGCCCCGGCCACGCTCTGCACGTTCCCGACGAAATCGGTGGCGGAGGACTTGACGATGTAGTGATAGCCGGTGGTGAAGGTCATCAGGGTGGGCGTGTAAGTCCACGAAGAAGGGTAAAGGTTGGCGGGCAGGATCGGCAGCCAGGTCTCGTTGACGTTCACGAAAGCCGAGCCGTTGGAGTACCTGGGGCCGGCGGCCTCGTCCTGGCTGAGCACCGAGATCCAGGCGCTGATCACGGAAGTGGAGGCGTCTACCGAGGTGCCGTAGATTATAGGCAGGCTGTTGTAAGCGGTGTCGATGCCGGGCTGCACCGGCGCCGAGACGGGAGGCACGTTATCAAACACGAAGGTGCGGGTGCTCAGCGCGGTCTCCTGGTTGGTGGTAGCGTCCACGGCCCTCGTCACGATGTAGAAAGTCTTGCCGTTGCCGCCGTCGTGCGTTCCCTCTTTCCAGGCGAAGTTATTGGCGCCCGGGTTGGTGAAGTCGGTGTTAGTATAGCTCCAATTGTTCGTAATGTCTTTGGGGCCCGGGCCGTTGGGGATGGACCACCAGCCGGTGTCGGAAGCCGACCAATGCGGGGGGGCGGGGTCCCAGTAATAGGTCGCCGGGCCGGCTAGGTACCACATGCGGATGCGCACGTCGTTTATGGTCGAGGTCAGGTCATACGAAGTGCCGGTTATGACCGTCATGGAGGAATAGAAAGTGCCGTTGGCCGGCGGATAGGTTATGCGCGAAGCCGGCAGCACATTGTCGAAGCTGAAAGTGGAGGAGGTAGTAGAATAGTTGCCGGCGCGGTCCGTGACCCTGGCCTCCACGCGCAGCTCATTGTCGCGGTTGGGCCACGACAGCGACGAAGAATCGTAGGTCCAGTTAAAGTTTCCGCCGGCGGAGGAGGAGCCCAGGGCCACGTTCCAGATATTCGGATGGGCGGGGCACTCCGTGCCCACCCAGTTGGGCAGCGCAGTCCCACCGCAGTTGCCGGTTCCGTCCAGCCAGTACTTGGCCTGGCCGTTGTGGATGCGGAGTTGCGGGAAATTCACGTTGAAGGCGTCGGACGCCGTGCCGGAGATTACCGGCAGGGTGAATTTCCTTGAAGCGTTCAGCGGCAGTTCTATGAAAGCCGTGGGGCTGGAAACGTCGTACCTGAAGGAGTTGCCGGCCAGGTAAATGGTCTGCGTATTGGTGGCTATGTCGTAGGAGCGGGTCTGTATCGTATAGAGTATCCCGTCCTGCAGTCCGGTCAGGTTGTCGGAAGGCGGCAGCTGGGTGTTCTTGGTCCAGTTGTTGCCGGCCACGCCGGTCAGCCAGGTTTCCACGCCCCAGGTGGCGCCGGTCCAGTGCTGCCCGTCGGAGCGCTGGATCTTTATCTGCGAGCCGGCCACGGTGGACGGGTTGGAATTCGGGTCCAGGGCGGTGCCGGTGATGGCGGTCAGTTCTTTAAGGAAAGTCCCGTTCGCGGGGGAGACGGCCCCCGAGAGAGGAGGAGTATTGTCGAACCTGATGGTAGTGGCCGTGGGAGGAACAAGGACATTGCCGGCCAGGTCGTCGGCGATGACCTGCAGGTCGTAACTCTTATTATCCGTCAGCGTGGGCGCCGCTGCGGACCAGGTAAAATTGGGCCCAGCGCCGGAGAGCGTGGCCGTTAGCCACTTCTGCGTGGGCGAGTTGAAAGTGGAGGTCTGCGTGTCGTACCAGGGCCCGCCTACCTCCTGCACGGAAATAGAGGCCGACTTTATGCCGAAGCTCTCGAAGGCGGTGCCGGAAACCGTCGGCAGGGCTTTAAGGTTGGCCCTCAGGTCCGGCATACCTATGGGGTAGGTTATGGCGGCGAGCGGGGCCGTAATATCGTAGACGAAGGTAATGGAGGAGATGTCCACCTCCGCATTGCCGCCAGGTTGGGCATTATCGGTGGCCCGCGCGCGAATCCTGTAGGTATAGCCGTCCTGCAGCGCCGGCGCGCTTATGCTCCAGGCGTTCCCGGCGTAGGTCCCGTTCCTGGCGGGGGTCAGCGGGTAGAAAGTCTCGGAGCCGGGGGCGAAGCCGCCGCCGGCCACGCCATCCCACCAATCAGTACCCGGGGAAACCTGCTGCACGCTAACTCCGATCTGACCCAGCGCGGCTATACCGCTGTGCGCGTCCGCCGCCGTGCCTGTAATAGTGTTCATTTCTTTAAAGCGGCCGTTCTCGCGTGGGAAAGTCACGCGCGACACCGGTTCCAGCCTGTCCGCCGTGAAGGTAACGGAGTCCTTCGCCAGCGTAAAGAGGGCGTCCAGGCCGTTGGTGGAGGGGCCGGTATTGGGCGGCGTGGACGTATCCTTGCCCCTGAACTGCGCCACATAATTCCTACCGGTATACAACTGCCCGTCCAGCGCGGCGTGCGTATAGGTCCACAGCGCCGAGGTTCCGCCGTTGCAGTTGGTCCAAGCCGCATTGCCGTCCGGCAGGTTAAAGCTGCCGCTGGCGTTGTCCCACCATCTGGCGGTCTCAACCTCAAAGATGCGCACCTGCGCGCCGCCCGCGTTCAGCAGGGCCAGGCCGGCCGCGCCGCCGGAAGGGGCGTCGAAGCCGGAACCGGACACCGGGCTTAGCTGCCGGTGGTAGAGCCAGGGCGCGGCGCCGGTCAGGGCCGTCACGGCCCCGGTGGGCTTGTGTATATCGTAAGTGATGGTCCTGGTAGAGAACAGGGAGCTGTAATTGCCGGCCTTATCCAGCGCCCTGGCGTTGATCTCGTAGGTGCTGCCGCTCACCAGGTTCACGCCGGCCGGGCCGCTAGGAGAGGTCCCGGTGCTGGACCATTTGGCGAAGGGGAAGGGCAGGGTCTCGGTGGCGGAGACGACGAACCAGGCGGCGTTCTCGGACGACTCCGTATAATTGTTGTCGGCCCATTTCCAGTACTGGCTGTTGGCCAGGTTCTTGACGCGGAGCTGGGCCTCGCGGATCTGGCCCAGCGCGTTGGAGTCCGCTGAGGTGCCCTGTATGTGCATAAGGCTGCCCAGGTGGGTCAGCAGGCCGGAAGGCTCGGTAACCAGCACGTCCGGGACCTGCGTGTCGTAAACGAAGTCCTGCGTGACGATGGTGGAAGTGTTGCGCGCCACGTCCAGCGCGCGGACTTCGACGTGGTATTTCGTATTGGTCACCCAGGTGGGCGTGGAGGCCTCGCTCAGGGTCCAGTTCGGCCAGGGGTGGGTGGTGTCGGTGAGCCATACGGGGTCGTCGGAAGTGAACGAGGCGCCGGTCCACCATTTCCCGCCTATAAGCGGATACTTCTGTATGGCCACTTCGACCTTGTGCGCGTCC
>CAMTWW010000195.1:0-7176 GCA_947085555.1 uncultured Elusimicrobia bacterium
GCCAGCACGGAATACGCCAATTTCAATTTCTACCCGGACATGAACGGCCTAGAGGCGGAAACCACAAGACAGGCCATGATCTCCTCCTCCGACAGAAATCTTTTCGACCAGGGCGACAGGATAACGCTGCTCAGCAACACTTCAAATTTCCACGGCATCACCGAAGCCTCCGGCGGCGGCGCCGGGCCCGCTAATGCCTCATTCCATAACCCCCGCGTTTATATGCAGCAGATAGACAATCCCAGCGGCTTCCTGGTGGACCTCTCCACAAGGATCTATTCCCTGTACGTCGCCGCCAACCCCAACCCCTCCTGGGAGGGAACGCTTTCTTCCATAACCATCATCACGCCCAACCTGCCCGGGGTGATGCCGCATGGCTGGTACCATATGCGCGTAGCCGCCGCCGGCGTGTTCTCCGACGGCTACATCGTACAGGTAGCCACGCCCCGCCCCGTAGGCACACCCGCCGTAGCCACCGGCACCGTGCTCGGCGTCAGTTCCATTACCTGGTCCTGGACACGCGGAGATGTGACCGCCGCCGGAGGCTATAATATCTATTCGGCCACGGATAATGTGTTCATAACCACAGTAGCCTTCTACAACGATTCCAACTCCGTCCTCTACACGCAGACCGGCCTGCCGCCCAACACAGCGGCTTCCATAATGGTGGCCGCTTACAATATGGGCGGAGACGGGACGCTTTCAAAATCCGCCACTTATTACACCCTGGCGGCCAGGCCCGAGCCGCTGCGCGTGGTCTCCGCCAGTTTCGAAAGCGCCACGCTGGAATGGGCACGGAACCAGAACTCAGAGCTTACCACCTATGAGGTTTCAATATCACCGCTCTGGACGCCGAAGTTCTCCAGCCCGCCGGATATTTCCACGCCGGTCCCTTTCAGCGTCAACTATACCAGCACCTCCACCGTGCTCTCCCAGCTCTCGGCCAACCAGGAGTACGACTTCCGCGTGAGGGCCAGGAACGGCGCCGGCATTATAACGGCGTTCACCACCGAAGCCACCACGATAACGGTCAGCGGCGTGAATAACTTTACTGGCGAGGCGCTGAGCAGCTCCACCATAAACTGGTCCTGGGACTCCGCGCTGGGCGCCACCTACTACGAGCTTTACGATATAACTTCTGGCACAGCGACCGCCGTGTTCCTGGGCTCTCCCACTACCGACAATTTCTCGCAGACCGGTCTCTCGGCCAACCGGAGATACCAGGCCGCGGTCAACGCCGTCAAGACCGTGACGGGCGGCCCCATACGGGGGCCCGTAGCCGAGGCGGCGGGGGTTTACACGCTCACGGTGGCCCCTTCACCCGGCGCGCCCAATGTTTACACCAATATCAGCACCGGCAGCCTGAACGTGAACTGGATAACCAACGGGAACTCCACCTGGACCGTTTACAGGGTGGCGGGCTCCCTGGACAGTTCTTTCAGTTCGACCACCGTCGGCGAGACCACCAATAGTTCCATGTCTATTACCTCGCTGGCGCCCAATGTCCACTACTTTTTCCGCCTCACCCCCGTTAATGGCGACGGCAAACCTGGAACCACCCTGGACCTGGGCTCGAAATACACGCTGGCCAAAGTCCCGGCCAGCCTGGCCGCCGTGGACATCTCGATGTCCGGCATAACGCTGAGCTGGAATACGGACGGTAACTCGCCTAAGACCATCTACGAAGTGCGCAGTTCCACTGACGTGAATTTCTCGGCCCCGATAGTGACCCACGTGAAATTCGACCGCAATCACACCGACAGCACGACCTTCGTGAACGGCCTGCTCACCTCCACCACCTACTATTTCGACGTGGCCGCCCGCAACGGGGAAGGATTCGTAACTGCCCGCAAGCGGGCCCCGGCGGCGTTCACGCTGCCCGGCCCCGGCGGCGCCCCGTCCGGCTCTATCGGCGGCACCAGCGACCCCTCCGCGGCGACTACGATCTCCGGCTCCCTGCTGAACAACCGCACGGTGGATATGTATATCCCGGCCGGCTCCTTCGCGGCGGCTACGGCCATAGCCATCTCCTCCTCCACCCGCAACGACTGCGGCTACCAGCCCGGCGGCGGCCCGGTGTCTATCGAGATCTTCTCGCAGGACAGAGCCCAGCCGCAGACGCCTGTCACGCTGACGATTAACTTCTCCGTGACTGAGGCAAACGCCGTCAACGGCATAGTTGCCAATGCCGCAAATATTGTCCTGGCCCGCTACAACCCGGACACGCAGCAGTGCCTGCCGCTGGAAACGAAAGTTAACATAGGCCCGCGCACGATAACGGCTACCCTGAACCACTTCAGCCTGTTCCAGCTCATGGTACGCGTGGCGGCCTCCAACCTGAATAATGTTCTGATCTACCCCAACCCTTTCTACGCCAACCGCGGCCAGGGCTTCGTTACCATAGACAAGATCCCCGCTAACACCAAGGTCCGCATCTACACGCTTTCCGGCGACAAGGTCTGGGAGGCCACGGCCGGCAGCACGGGCGTAATTATCTGGAAGGGCGTCAACAAATCTGGCTACCTGGTGGCCAGCGGCATCTACCTGGTAGTGGTCGAAGCCTCCTCGGGCAAGAAAGTGTTCAAGCTGGCGGTGGAAAGGTAAGTTATGAAAAAGGCTGAAGGATCAAGGCTGAAGGCTAAAGGGCGGAAAAATTCCCTTATGGCCGCCGTATTCCTTGCTTTATCCTTTAGCCTTTATCCTTTGGCCTTTTCCGCCGATGACCCCCGCTATTTTTCCTCCAAGGCGGCCGGCGCCGCCACGGCAGACTTCCTGAACCTCCCGGCCGGCGCCAGGGCCGCGGGTATGGGCGGCGCCTATTCGGCCATAAGCGATGAAGCTTCGGCCGTCTACTGGAACCCCGCCGGCCTGGTGCAGATCCCCAAGCTTTCCGCCGTCTTCATGCGCGCGCAGTACCTGGAGGACATAAGCTACCAGTACGCCGCTTACGCGCACCGCCTTAACTACGATTCCGTGCTGGCCGGCTCCGTGCTGCTGACCGACATCGGCGCCATCACCGAGACGGACATCTCAGGCGGCATCATGCCTTCCGGCAGCTTCACGCCGCGCGACCAGGTCTTCACTTTGTCTTACAGCAAGGCCATACTCGAGTTCTCGGACAAGGACATCGACGTCTCGGTGGGCGTTTCGCTCAAGTACATAAAGTCCAGCATAGTGGGTTCCGCAAAAAGCTATGCCGGGGATGTGGGCATAATGACCTACAACTTCGGCGACATCCCCTACCGCCTGGCCGTCACCGCCGCTAATATGGGCGGCGGCCTGACCTACGACAAGGAATCCAACCCCCTGCCGCTCACCTTCAAGCTGGGCGCGGCCGTAAACCCCTTCCGCAACCTGCTGGTGGCCACCGACATAGTGCTCCCCAAGGCTAACCAGCCCAACGTGCTGCTGGGCGTGGAGCTGGCCACCACCCCCAACGAGCTCACCCGCCTTTGTCTGCGCGCCGGCCTCAACGCCCAGCGGATGAGCGACGGCCTCGGCGGCCTCTCCCTGGGGCTTGGCGCCACACTGCACTTCTTCAGCCTGGACTACGCATTCGTCCCGATGGGCGAACTCGGCGCCACGCACCGCATCTCCCTCACCTTCGACTTCCCTTTCCGCAGCCCCATCTTCCAGCGCCGCGACCGCACCATCTTCACCAAAATGAAGGGCGTGTCGTTTAAATAATTTGTAGAATGTAGCCCTATGAAAAAAATTAAAAAGACGGTAAAGAAGGCGGCGGCTGCGAAAGCCCCGGCTAAAAAGACAGCGGTGAAGAAAGCCCCGGTTAAGAAAACCGTCAGCGCCATGAAGGCGCCGGCCGCGAAAGCGCCCAAGGCCAGCCCGGCCGGAAAGATCCCCGCGGCGCAACCGCTGACAAAGGCCGAACTGGCGGGGATCGCGGCAGGCCTCAGCGAGATGAAGAAGGACATCGCCAAGAACGTCGAGGATAAGAAGAACCTGGACCTGCTTGAGCCCGAAGTCGGGGATTCGATAGACCAGGCCACCCAAAGCCTGGACAAGGAGATCCTCTTCGAGCTTTCCGACAACGAGCGCAAGATCCTGCGCGACATAGAGGCGGCCCTGCGCAAGCTGGAGAAGGGCGCCTACGGCCTCTGCGAGCACTGCAAGAATATCATCGATAAGAAGCGCATCAAGGCGCTCCCCTCGGCCCGCTACTGCATGACCTGCCAGAGCGGCGCGGAAAAGAACAGGATATAGGGGAAAGGCTAAAGGCTGAAGGCCATGGAAGGCAACTCAAGGCAACGGAAAGCAAAAGGAGCGACCGGCTCTTTCCCTTTCCTACCTTCTGTTGCCTTCCGTTGCTCTCTTGCTTTCTGTTGCTATAATTCGCTTTATTGTATAAGCCGGGGCGGGGGGGCGTCGACTTTGGACTTGACCTGCACCTCCGTCTTCCGCCAGTTCCTGGCCTTGGCGGTTATCAGGAACCTGCGGCCGTTGGAAGAGATGACAAGGGTATCGGGCTCGAGCGTTTGGAAAAGCTCGGCCCTGACGGCGTTGACGTTGCCCGTGAGGTCCGCGAGCTTGCGCAGGTCGTTAGTATAGCGCCCCTCGCGCTGCAGGTAGATCTCCTCAAGCTTTGCCAGCTTGGAGATGGTGCGATGAGCCGCTATCACCTGTTTTTTCTCCGGAGGGGTCATCTTTAGCACCGTATTGTTCAGCCAGCTGCCGCACAGGATCACCATCATGCCCCAGGAGAAGGCCAGCACCAGGCCGTTGGCCCAGTCGCTGCGGTCGCGGATGCTTATCACGCGGCTTCCGGCGATATAATCGTGCAAAGCCCTCTTGTTCTCGGTGAACAGCGCCATCAAGTAGCCGAGATTGAAAGTTATGGAACTGAGGAAATAGGCCAGTGCCCTGACAAAAGCCCGCGGGAAGGGAAGGTCGCTCCCATCCTTGGCCTTGACCCGGATGTTCAGCATGTACTTGCCCAGCGTGGCGCGGCCGCCGCTGGAGAAGACGGCTTCGTAAACGATATAGAGGCCTATCCACAGGAATTTCCAGAGCCATTCGTTGCCGGTGGTATAAGGAAAAAGCCCGGCCTTTACCGCCAGCTTGGGGGTGGCGTAAGTGGCCAGCACGAAAGGCAGGGCATCCACCACGTAAGCCACGAAGCGCTCGTTGAAGCCGGCGGGGACCGGCCCCTCCTCTTCCGGGCGGGAAGCGTCTTCCTGCCCCGGGATCTCCGGCAGCGGCTTAAAATTAAAATCGTTATTTTCCATTATCGCCCTCGCCCGCCTGTGATTTATCCGGGAGCACCGTGTTTTATTATATCAACTTCGCGAAGTATTTGAATACCCCCTTCAAAATTGTTTAAATGTCTGTGTGCAGGCGGGAAAATACTTCCCGGTCGTAAAAGGATCACCTTATGAAATGGATTCTGATGGCTCTCATCTTTCTCGCCGGGATCTACTACCTGTTAAACGAAAAAATGAACGAGGCGAAGAAGAAGGAAATGCTGCAGCTGGCGAAGAAGGACGAGATAACCACCCTCCCCGACCCCGCGCTGCCGGTAAAGCCGGAAAAGGCCTACCTTATAAAGTTCTCCATGGAGACACTCAAGACCCTCCGTGGGCTCACCCAGGATTCGAACGAGAAAGTGCGCTTCGCCGCCGCCGAACTGCTCTGGCAGCTGCAGGACGAGAGCGCGCCCGGAGTGGTCAAGAACATGTTCGAGAACGAAACCGAGCTCTTCGTAAAAAAGAGCCTTATCACCATGCTGTCCAAGGACAAGACCAAGCTGAGCCTGGCGCTGCTGGCCGAGGGCCTGAAGGACTACGACAAGGAAACGCGCCTGGCCGCCATCGCCGCTATCGGCACTTTCAGGAACAAGGAAGCGCTGCCGGCCCTGAAGCCGGCGCTGCAGGACTACGACGAGGAAGTCCGCCTCATGGCCCTCGAGGCGGTGAACCGCATACGCCTGGACATAGAAGCGCACAAGGAGCAGCAATTGCGCGAGCTGGATTCCAAACCGCTTTTCCGGATAGAGTAGTGGGGTAAGGATTAAGGAGTTAAGGATTAAGCTTTACTACTTACAACTTACCACTTAATCCTTAATCCTTATAATAGGAGCAATACATGGACTCTGAGATCTCGAAACTGAACCAGAAAATTCAGCAGGACGCGCTTTTCATCCAGGACCTGCGCAAGGAAATGGCCAAGGTGGTGGTCGGCCAGGAGGAACTGATAAACGGCCTGCTCGTCGGGCTTATCGCCAACGGCCATGTCCTGGTGGAAGGTGTCCCCGGCCTGGCCAAGACGCTGACCATAAAAACGCTGGCGCAGGCGGTCTCCGCCTCTTTCCAGCGCATACAGTTCACGCCGGACCTGCTGCCCGCCGACATCACCGGTACGCTGATCTTCAACCCCAAGGAAGGGACCTTCTCGGTGCGCAAGGGCCCCATCTTCGCCAATATCCTCCTGGCCGACGAAATAAACCGCGCCCCCGCCAAGGTGCAGAGCGCCCTGCTGGAGGGCATGCAGGAGCGCCAGGTCACCATCTCGGATTCCACCTACAAGCTGCCGGACCTTTTCATGGTGCTGGCCACCCAGAACCCGATAGAGCAGGAAGGCACCTACCCGCTGCCCGAGGCGCAGGTGGACCGCTTCATGCTGAAGATAAACATCACCTATCCCACAAAGACGGAGGAGGCCCGCATACTGGAGCTCATGGCCCACCAGACCCTGCCGGCCGCCGGCAAGGCGGTCAGCATGGAGCAGGTGCTGAAGGCCCGCCAGACCGCCGACCTGATCTACGTAGACGATAAGATAAAAAACTACGTGCTGGACCTAGTAATCGCCACCCGCGAGCCTGGCAAGCACGGGCTCGAGAAGATCAAGCCCTGGATAAACTACGGCGCCAGCCCGCGAGCCACCATTTTTATGATCCAGGCCGCCAAGGCCTACGCTTTCATAAACGGCCGCGGCTACGTAACGCCCGAGGATATCAAGGCCGTGGGCTTCGACGTGATGCGCCACCGCGTGCTGCTCACCTACGAGGCCGAGGCGGAGAACATCGGCTCGGAGGACATCATAAAGAGCATCTTCGAAGCCGTGGAAGTACCGTAACAGCAGGGGAGAGGGTAGAGGGTTTAGGGTAGAGGGTAGAGTTATAAGGAACTCCTTACCCTAAACCCTCTACCCTAAACCCTCTAC
>CAMTWW010000196.1:0-3192 GCA_947085555.1 uncultured Elusimicrobia bacterium
AATTTCGTGAAGGAATGTTTTTTTTCAAGCCGGAATAGTTCCTGTATATCTTTCGCCCAGAAATCATCCAGCCATTGCTGGAATTCAACCTCGGGATATTCCTGTGAAAGAAAAAACGGCGGTAACCCGCCTCTTACAAGCCGCCGGTTGACATCATCGCGGCCGAAATCGGACAAATCGCGTAAAGTCATAGGAAGCAGCCAAAGGTTTGATTTTCTGCCGGTCAAGGTGTCGCCGAATTTTGCCGAAGAGCCCAGAGAAGACGACCCTGTGGCTATTATCCTGACCTCCGGGAAATGGTCCGCCCCTATTTTCAGAGCCTCGGAAGGATTGTCCAGCCTGTGGATTTCGTCAATTACGACCGTTCTTCCTCTGAATTGCGGGAAAAAATCCTCAGGATCCGAAAATAAGGCCCTGGTTCTCGGCAATTCACAGTCAAAATATGTTACACCCGGAACGCTTTTGGATAAAAACGTTTTACCCGAGCGGCGCACCCCGTAAAGCCAGATCACATTATGCCGTTTCCAAAGGGCGTCCAGCCGGTTCAACCAAAAAGTTCTTTTTTTAGGGGCTTCCATGTGTAGATACTTTACCATATAGTGTCACTATATGCAATATCGGTTACGTTTAGTCACATAGAGCCGTGGAGTAGACGGGGACGCTGCTGATTAGCAATAAGCCGTGACCTCCGTATTAAAAAAAAACGCCGCTGCGCGGCCGGCGCTTCAGAAATCCGGCGCCGGCGCCCTTCTGCTGAAACTTCAGTACTCCGGCCGCAAAATCGGACTTCCGGCGCCGTGCCTGATCCTCTGAAAATAAACCTGATAACCGTCAACACTATTCCGGCATTTTAATCTTCAGGGGACGCTGATTCCTAATTCTTAATTACTGCAATAGTGCACAATTTTATTCGACACAAACAAAATTAGGAATTAGGAATCAGCGTCCCCTGCCCAAGCAGACCCAAAAATCCTTCTCGATTAGGGCGGGCAGCATGTCTCCCCGCTTGGTGGAGGCGGCGCTGAACAACTCGGAGCGGTCATTTACGGGAAGACGAGCTATATTATCCATGGTGGGCTTTCCTGGCGGTTTTGGCGTTCTTACAGACCCTTCGCACCGCCTCAGCAATCCAGCCGGTTACATACCATAGGTCTTTTAGCAATTTCCTTTGGTCTTTGGCAGGAAGCCTTTTGCGTAAATGTGCGATAGTATTTGCAGTAATGGAGTCTTTGCCTGTGTGGTGAAGCGCCTGGAAGACCATAGCACTCGCTGGACTGCCTAGAGGAAGGTCCCTCGGCGAGACGTGCTTCAGTGTGAACGTAGTATTGCCGACGCGGATGCTCCTGGATTTCCCGTCAGTAAGGTAGACCGGTTTTGCTGGAACTTGTGTTGACAATCCAAGCCGGTTTGCAGCCACAGCACCGGAGGGAACAACACGGCTCCCTGTCTTCCTTGCGATAGCATTGGCTACCGCATCCATATCTGGAGCAAGCTCGATTCCTAAAGTCGAGTTCGTTTTAGGAATATAATACATCCCCCGGCCGAGTCGTTTAATGCTTTTATGCGCAACCAGTCGCGATAGGGTTTGATCAACCGCTGCACGGGAGCCGAGGTCGAGGAAATCTTTGCTAACGTGGATTTTCCCCTCACCCAGTCTCCGTATACGAGCAATAATGCGTTTTTAAATAGAGTTCATAGTGTTTATGTCAGAAAAGGATATACTATTTCTGACATAGAATCAAGAGGCTGAGAATGACAAATTGAGCCCAACTACGAAAAGGTAGCCCTTGACAATACCACAGAGTTTGTATATACTATAGGGTAGCTACACAATGGACATACAAGGATTCAACTGGGATGATAAAAATGAGCAGCACATCGCACGTCATGCCGTGCTGCCGGATGAAGTAGAAGAGGCCTTTGAAGAAAAATATGTCATCTTTCCCTCTTGGTTAGGAAGATATATTTTACTCGGCAGGAGCGCGGCTGGCCGCTATTTATTTATTGTCTTCGAGATTAAATCTGGGATTGTCCGGACAGTCACGGCCAGGACAATGTCTGGGACCGAGAAAAGACGCTATCAGAGAGGAAAATAAAATGAATACCAAAAAACTTCCTAATTTTAAAACCGAAGCCGAGTTTGCTAAGTTCGTTGAAACTCACGATATGGGGCCTTACCTTAAAGGCATGAAGGCTCTGGATGAAGCTTTGATTTTGGCGCCGGCGCTCGCAGAAAGAATCAGGGAACGCGCCAAGAAGCGCCTGATCTCCCTTAGGCTGCCTAATTGGCAAATTGAAGGTGCCAAAGAAATAGCCAGAAAAACGAAGCAGCCTTATCAGGCTCTTATTCAGACTTGGGTAGGAGAAGGGCTGAGGGCCGAGATGCGTGGTATTCGCCCAACTCATCATTGACGCGATTAAACGTCTTTATCAAACAATCGCAATTACAAGGGGGGTACGGGACGTTGCTTAAACGCTTAAATATGATTCTCCCGTAAAAAGTACTGTTTAAGCGCAAATTTTCAAAATAAAAACCTCTGCCACCCTTACCGCCTCCGGCGCTCTCCGGTCGCCTTGCCCATTTTTGGGTAAAGCTGTCCCGGTGGCCGGATTGCGGTTTGCTGCACTTGGGGTTCCTTTTCACCGCGATGGCTTTATGGCGCTCCCCCAACCAGTCCAGCCACTCCGTTTCAACTTCGCGGCTTACCCTCCGATACTTTAAGGGAATGCCGCTAACACCACGCAACAGCGCCCTCAGCCGCCTGAATAGATTTGAGGCGATCCAGATTCCAACTATTGCTTACGAAGATTCATTGAGGCCCGGACGGTTTTTCTGAAAAAATTGCACATAGCGAGAGCTTCCAGCGCTGTTTTTTTATCGGCGGATTCTCCCGGATAGCGGAACTTGACGGCAAAATCAGTCAGAAAAGCCAAATCTCTGCGGTGGGCTTCCCACATCGGTTCCAGTTTTTGAACCATATTCAACAGAATCGTAAGGTCATGGAGTTTTGGAAAACTGATTCCCGCCTCCGCCAGCCTGGCTTTAAGATATTTTTCCGCACATTGCTGAGCGTGAAAACATATAGCATCATTAGTTGCGGTGTTTTATAACGCGGCATTCACGTTCTGCGACGGCATGATCCCCTTCCGCTTTAGCAACCCACTCAAGCGCGATGCGCTTCATAAAGCACT
>CAMTWW010000197.1:0-12082 GCA_947085555.1 uncultured Elusimicrobia bacterium
ATGGCCGATGCGATAAGGGCGGTCCTGGCGGGAAAGACGCCGCAGCTCAATTCCGCCCCGGCGCCCGCGCCGCAGCCCAGGCAGCCCGCCCCGGCACCGGCTATCAAACCAGCCACCGGGCCGGCCCCGCAGGCCGCACCTAAACCAGCGGCAGCTCAGCAGCCCGCGCCCAAGCCCGCGCCCAGGCCCGCGCCACTGGCTGCCACGGGCCCGAAGCCTGCAGCCGCAGCCGCTGCGCCGGCTCCAGCCGCGGCAAAGCCCCCGGCGGCGGCCGCCCCCGCTGTGCGCCCGCCCGTGCAGAAGGCTCCTCCCCCGGCGGGCTTGGAGCTCGCCCCCAGGGCGGGCCTGGAGCTGACGATGAAGGCAGACCCTAAGCCGGCACCCGCGCCGGCGCCGGCAGCCGCCCCCAAGCCGGCCGCGGCCGGCAGCGGAGACAGCTTCGAGGTTATCTTCCCCGACGAGGACAAGAAATGACTTTTAAAATAGCCTTCTCAGCGGCTTCCGACATGGGAAAAGTCCGCAAGAACAACGAGGACAGCTGGCTCCTGGCCCCGGAACTTGAACTGGCCATAGTGGCCGACGGCATGGGCGGGCACAGCTCCGGCGAAGTGGCCAGCTCCCTGGCCGTAAAGGTCACGCGCGACAAATACGAGTCCATGAAGCGCACCGGCATGAAGCCCAACCCCTACAACAACAAGGTCTCGCTCGAAGCCAACCAGCTGGGCTTCGCCGTGCAGCTCGCTAACTCGGTGATCTACGAGGCCGGCGCCGCCGGGCCGGAAAACAAAGGGATGGGCACCACCCTGAGCGCCGCCCTGCTTAACGGTTCGAAGCTCTCTATCGCCCATATAGGCGATTCGCGGATCTACCTGCTGCGCGCCGGCGTCATGCAGCAGCTGACCGAGGACCATTCGCTGGTGATGGAGCACGTGAAAAAAGGCCTGCTTACCAGGGAGCAGGCTGAAGTGTCCCCGCTGCAGAATATCCTTACGCGCGCGCTGGGCACGCAGAAAACCCCCGCGGTAGACCTGGTGGAGACCGCGCTTGAAGCGGGCGACAGGCTGCTGTTATGCACCGACGGCCTTTTCAAAGCGGTGAAGGAAGATAAGCTGCACGAGATGATAAAAAGCCAGCCGGACAACCTGAAGGCCTGCGCGGAGCTGGTAGCCGCCGCCAACGGCAACGGCGGCCCGGACAATATAACGGTTATCCTCGGCGCCGTTCTGAAGAAGCCGCTCAAAGAAACCATAAAGGACATGTTCAGAAAATCATATGCCTAAACTGATGCTTAAATTTGAAGCCGCCTTTATCCGCGAGATAAAGCTGGACAAGCCGTCTTTCACTATCGGCAGGAAGCCGGACAATGACATCGCGCTGGACAACGCCGCCGTTTCCGGGTGCCACTGCAAGCTGTATGAGTCCGGCGGGACCTGGTACGTGGAGGATCTGAATTCCACGAATGGGACATTCGTGAACGGAAAAAAAACCCTCAAGGCCGGGCTCAAAAACGGAGACACGATAAACCTGGTAAGATATACGCTGCTTTACGCCGACGACTCGGCGGCGCCGCAGGCCGCCGAACAGCCCCTGCCGCCGCAAAGGCAGAAAACCCCGCTGGGCGCCCTGGAAGTCCTGGAAAATCCGGCCGACGCCAGGAAAGACTTCGAACTGACCGCCCTTTCCACCTATATAGGCAAATCCGCGCAGGCCGCCATCCCCTACAAAAGCGGAGGGCTCTTCGGCGGCGGCCCGGAGCTCGCGCTGGTAATTACCATGCGCCCCGAGGGTTACTACCTTAACCCGATCAAAGAAGGCTACTCGAAGTACAACGGCAACCCCCTGAATGAAAAGGTAATGCTTAAGGATGACGACACCATCGCAGTAGGCTCTACCCGCTTCAGGTTCTTCCTGAAAAAATAAGGGCAGCCGCTGCCGCGGGGAAGAAGCTGCCGGGATCCGGCGGCCTCTTTTTTAGCAATCTAAGGGAAAGATTGCTATTGACAGCGGAACGGGGGGTTTGGTAAACTAGCAGTTGTCAGGCTGAAGTGCTAAAT
Source organism: uncultured Elusimicrobia bacterium (assembly GCA_947085555.1). Taxonomy (GTDB): domain Bacteria; phylum Elusimicrobiota; class Elusimicrobia; order Elusimicrobiales; family UBA9959; genus UBA9959. The sequence goes on from CAMTWW010000197.1 coordinate 2,055, forward strand.
ATCATTTCAAGACAAATCACAGGAGGCAATACATATGACAGAGACAGCGACCAAGATCAAGATCCAGCCCCTCGGCGACAGGCTTATCATAAAAGCCGCCGAAGCCAAGGAAATAAAGAAGAGCGGGATCATCATCCCCGAAACGGCCAAAGAGAAGCCGCAGGAAGGCGAAGTAGTGGCGGTGGGCAAAGGCAAGACAGCCGATGACGGCAAGCTCATCCCCATGGAAGTGAAGACCGGCGATACCGTGCTCTACGGGAAATACTCCGGCACCGAAATAAAGATCAACGATGAAGAGTACCTCATCATGCGCGAGGAAGACGTCCTCGGCATCGTGCGCTGATATATATATAAGGAAGGAGAACTAACATGGCAAAGCAGATAATTTACTCGGAAGAAGGCAGGATGCGGCTGAAAGCGGGCGTGGACAAGCTGGCCAACGCCATAAAAGTGACCCTCGGCCCCAAAGGCAAAACGGTCATCCTCTCGAAGAAATTCGGCTCCCCGACCATCATAGACGACGGCGTGACCATCGCCAAAGAGATCGAGCTTGAAGATCATTTCGAAGACATGGGCGCGCAGCTCGTCCGCGAAGCCGCCTCAAAGACCAACGACATAGCCGGCGACGGGACCACCACCGCCACCGTGCTCACCCAGGCCATCTTCAACGAGGGCCTTAAGAACATAACCGCCGGCGCCGACGGCATCCAGCTTAAGCGCGGCATAGACAAAGCCGTGCAGGCTCTGGTTGAAGAACTGAAGAAGATGGCCAAGCCCGTGAAGACCAAGGAAGAGAAGGCCCAGATAGCCACCATCTCCGCCAACGACAAGGTCATAGGCGACCTCATCGCCCAGGCTATGGAAAAAGTGGGACACGAAGGCGTGATCACCGTGGAAGAAGGCAAATCCTCCGAGACCGAGCTGGAAGTCGTGGAAGGAATGCAGTTCGACCGCGGCTACGTCTCTCCCTACTTCGTGACCGACCCTGAGAGGATGGAGTGCGTGCTCGAAGACGCGATGATCCTCATAACGGACAAGAAGATCTCCGCCATGAGCGACCTGCTGCCCGTGCTCGAGAAGATCGTGCAGACCGGCAAGCAGTTCCTCATCCTCGCGGAAGACCTCGACGGCGAAGCGCTGGCCACCCTGGTGGTCAACAAGCTGCGCGGCACTCTTAAGGGCTGCGCCGTGAAGGCCCCCGGCTTCGGCGACAGGCGCAAAGAAATGCTGGAAGACATCGCCATCCTCACCGGCGGCGAAGTCATCAGCGAAGACCGCGGCATGAAGCTCGACAAAGTAGACATAAAAGTGCTCGGAAAAGCCAAGCGCATCGTCATCGACAAAGAGAACACCACCATCATTGACGGCGCGGGCGATAAGAACGAGATAAAGAAGCGCACCGCCCAGATCCGCAAGCAGATGGAAGACACCACCTCAGACTACGACAAGGAAAAGCTGGAAGAGCGCCTTGCCAAGCTGTCCGGCGGCGTAGCCGTCATCCGCGTGGGCGCGGCCACCGAGACCGAGATGAAGGCCAAGAAATCCAAGATAGAAGACGCCAGGAACGCCACTAAGGCGGGCGTGCAGGAAGGCATCATCGCCGGCGGCGGCGTAGCGCTTATCCGCGCGGCCAAGGCCCTGGACAAGGTGCTGGGCGAGAGCGAGGACGAGAAGACCGGCATCAACATAGTGCGCCGCGCCATCTACTCCCCGCTCCGCATCATCGCCGAGAACGCCGGCATGGACGGTTCCATAGTGATCGAGAAGATCAAGAACTCGGCCCCGGAGATCGGCTTCAACGCCGACACTCTGGAATACGTGGACGTTATAAAGGCCGGTATCGTTGACCCGTTAAAGGTCACCCGCACCGCCCTCGAGAACGCCGCCTCGATAGCCAGCACCCTGCTGACCACCGAATGCCTGGTAGCGGACCTGCCCGAGAGGAAGTCTCCCGCGATGGCCGGCGGCATGGGCGGCATGCCCCCCGGCGCCGACATGTACTAAGTCAGCGCTTAACAATGAAAACCCCCGGCCCTCAAAAGCCGGGGGTTTTTATTTATGAGGAGGGAAGAACTTATGGGCCGCTCGCCCCCCGACTTCACATCTCGCGGAATCTTACAGATCCTTACGGGAAACCTTGCGGTAAAGGGCGTAAAGGACTATAAAGCCGGCGATACAGAGGGCTTTCAGTACCAGCAGCCAGACGGGGTCCCACCAAGCGCCGGTTCTTATTTCATACAGGTCACTGGCCGCGAATACCAGCAAGTTTACGCCGGCCAGAAGAAGAAGTTTACGCCTGAAGCCGGAAAGACGTGTTTTGGCATAGACGAAGCAGCCAATACCCAGCAAGGACCAGGCTATCGCCTCTATAAGGTTAAATACTTCCGAAGTCATATATTTACCCGGGGGAGATGACGCCTTCGGGGGCGGGGGGGAGGGTTGGTCCGCGCAAGCCGTCCTGTTCGGGGGTCAGGCGGCGGCCCAGGCTTAAGAAGCCGAAACAGGAAATAACCGCTATACCGGCGATAATGAACCACGGCCCCTGCTGAAAAACGGGGCTGAGCAGGCCTATGGCGTTGGTGCCGATAAGGATGCCCGCCGAGCGGCCCACTTGCTGGAACACGCCCTGCACCCCCAGGTAGCGCCCCTTCTCCGCCCGCGGCGCCATATTGGCCCCCAGGGCCTGCATTCCGGGGGAAACGGCGAGCTCGCCCAAAGTCACCACGACCATAGCCGCCGCCGCGAAGAAAAAAGAGGGGGCGTAGCCGAAAAACAGATAGCCAGCCCCGTAGACCAGCGCGCCCGCCGCCATGCCCGTAGTGATGCGCCGACCCTCCAGCAGCCGCAGGATGAAGTACTGAAAGAACACCACCATCAGCCCGTTGATGGAGAACAGCAGCCCTATCTCCCGCTCCCCCAGCCCGAGGTAAGCCTTGGAATAGAGCGAGCTCGACACCACCAGCTGGCTCATCACCGCGGTCATGGTAAAAGAAAAGATACAGAAGCGCAGGAAGGATTTGTTCCTCAGCGCCGCCGCCGCCCCGGAAAGCCCGGGCGAATCAGAACTCCCCTTCGCCAGCCCGGGAAGGTCCTTCACCGAAACCGAAACCACCACCGTGCAGGCTGCAAAAACCAGCGCCGTAGCGAAGAACATCAGCGTATAGGACCCTGCCGCCAGGAAACCGCCCAGTGCCGGCCCCAGCGCCCAGCCCGCGTTCGTCCCCATGCGCAGAAAGCCGTAAGCCTTCATCCGCCCGGCCGGGTGCGTATAGTCCGCCACCCAGGACTGCGCTGCCGGATGAAAAAAAGAACCCACGAACATGGACACCGGGTGGACGACAAAGATAGCCCACAGCGGGGCGCGCGCGTAGATAGCCCAGGCTATCACCGCTATCAGCAGGGCGCGAAAGCCGAGCGAATAGACCATCACCTTGCGCCGGCCGATAGCGTCCGACACCTCGCCCCCTATGAACTGCGCCGCGGAGGCCACCAGCATGGAAGCCGCCAGAAAAACACCCACCCACTGCATGGGCATGCCGCGCTGCGCGCTCAGGTAAATAGCAAGGAAGGGGAAAGAAATAGCGTACCCGGCCGCCATCAGGCCTTCAGCGGCGGCGAGTATCCAGAAAGCGGGGGGTAAAACCATGATAAATAATAGCATTTGGCCGTGAACTTACTAAATATTCCACTATGAAAACAAGCTTTTTTTTGGTAGAATATTACTAATCCCAATGCCAACCGCCGAACTTACGCGCAAGAGCGCCCTCCTCATAAATTTTCAGGATATAACAGGCAGGATAGCGGCCGCCTCCGCCCGCTCCGGCGCCGCCAATTCAAAAACAGAACTCCTCGCGGTCACCAAGTACGCCGCTGATGAAGACGTCAGGATCCTCATAGAAGCCGGCGCCATAAAGACAGCCGGGGAGAACAAGGTGCAGGACGCCAAAGCCAAGTGGTTGAACGGCCCCCTGGCCCCGCTCAGGGCGCGCGTCAAACTCCATTTTATAGGCCATCTGCAGACCAATAAAGCCAAAGCCGCCGTAGAGACCTTCGACTGGATAGATTCCATAGACAGCTTTAAAATAGCGGCCGAAGTGAACCGCCATGCCGCCGCCGCGGGCAGGACCATGCCCGTAATGATACAGCTTAAGCTCAACGACTCCGCCACCCAGTCGGGGGTTACCCCGGACAAAGCGGGGGAACTGCTGGCCGCTATAAGGCTCCTTAAGAACCTGGAGCCGCGCGGCTATATGGGCATAGCCCCGGCTGGCGCTTCACCCGCCGAACTCAAAGCGGCGTTCGCCGCTGCAAAAAACATCTTCGACCGGGACTTCCCGGCACGGGCACACGGTGCCCCCGTAAATTACCTCTCGCTCGGCATGAGCGGGGACTATGAGCTGGCCGTGGAGGCGGGTTCGAACCTGCCGCGCATAGGGAGTTCGCTTTTCGCTTAGTGGAAGCCCCCAGGGGATAGCTGCGGCGCCCGCCAAGGGCTGCGGCAAGAACGAGGTAGGGCACATGATCGTAAAAATAAGAGTCATACCGAACTGTGAAGACAACGAAGTTGTATCCCGCATCGGCAGCGTGCTGCGCGTGAGGATCTGCGCGCCCGCCGCCGACCTGAAGATAAACCTGCTGCTCAGGGATTACCTCTCTGAGTTCTTCGAAGTACCCCCCAAGCTGGTGAACATCATCCGCGGCGCCAAAGGCCGCGAGAAGACCGTGGAAATAACCGGTAAAACGGAAGAGCAGTTAAAAAACCTGCTCGACTCAATACCCTAAAAACCAAAGTCGGGGATCGGGAACCGGGAATTTTGAGGACTGCAAACTCTCTTCCCGATTTCCGATTCCCGATTCCCGATTTTAAATTCCCCACCTTTATTTATGATCCCACCAAGGCTGATATTTAAAAAAGGCGTATTAAAGGTACTCGATCAGCGGCTGCTGCCGGACAAGGTTAAGTTTATTTCCGTCAAAGACGCCGCCGGAACAGCCAAGGCCACGAAAGACATGGCCCTGCGCGGGGCGCCGCTCATAGGCTGCGCCGCCGCCTTCGGCTTCGCCCTGGAGCTGCGCCGCCTGCGCCCCGCCTCCTCCGCTGAGCTGGAGCGCCTGGCGAAAAAAACCGCTTCGCAGCTCAAAGCCGCCCGCCCCACGGCGGTGGCCCTGTTCTACGCGGTGGACCGGATGCTGCACAAGGCGCTGGTCTTCGCCGCCGCCAATCCCGGGAAATTCTCCGCCGCTGCGCTAAGAAAACTTTTAGACCTGACGGACGGGGAAGCCCGCCTGGTGACCACCGAGGACGAAGCCGCCTGCCTGGCCATGGGCAATTTCGGCGCGGCCCTCCTGCCGGAGAACTGCGTCATCCTGACCCACTGCAATGCCGGCGCGCTCGCCACCATGGGCATAGGCACCGCCGTCGGTGTCATCACCGCCGCGCATAAACAAGGAAAGATTAAGCACGCTTATTCCTGCGAAACCCGCCCCTACCTGCAGGGCGCGCGGCTCACCAGTTGGGAGCTCATGAGCGAAGGAGTTCCCTCGGAACTTTTAACCGACAATATGGCCGCCCACATAATCAAGACCTGCGGGGTGAACGCCATAGTAGTAGGCGCGGACCGCATCGCCTCCAACGGAGACACCGCCAACAAGATCGGGACCTACGGCCTGGCCGTAATAGCCCGCTACCACAAGATCCCTTTCTACGTAGCCGCGCCCACGCCCACCATAGACCTGAAAGCCCGCGACGGAGGGGCGATAGTCATAGAAGAGCGCTCCTCCGAAGAAGTCACCTACGTCAAAGGCTGCCGCATAGCCCCCATAGGCGTAAAAGTGCGCCACCCCGCCTTCGACGTCACCCCCGCTTCCCTCCTCACCGCCCTGATAACCGAAAAAGGCGTCATCAGCCCGGTCACCAGGGCCAATATAAAAGATAATTTATTGAAACCTGAGCATTAATTACCCTGTAATCTTCCTGTAACACATTATTGTTATCATCTAATCATGCCGGAACCGATTTTGCGGTATTACATCTTTCTCAAGAAGTCCATACGCGGGCCTTTTTACCCGCGTGACGCGGCCCTGCAGCCGGGTTTCACCCGCTCCACTTTAGTCTGCCTTGAAAAGGCCCTGGGACAGTGGCACGAAGCCGCCTTCGAGCCCGCCTTCCAATCGCTCCTGGAAACCCCGCCCCTGGCCACCGGGAAGCCGCGCCCGCCGATGACGATGGAAGTCATCGAGGAAACCGCGTCCCGCTCCCTGCTCGAGAAAGCCATCACCAAGAACTCGCAGCTGGAGCGCGACGTGAAGGACCTGCGCAAGTCCTACAATATAGAGAAGCGCTCTTTCGAGGAGTCCCTGAAAAAGAAAGACGCCGACATCAGGGTCCTCACCGAAAAGCTGAAGCGTTCCATAGAGAACACGCAGACCGCGAAAGGCGAACACCCGTCCTGGGAAACCCTCTACAAGACCCTGAAGAAGCGCTCGGAAGAAAAGCTCTCCGAGGCCACCCAGGCCCTGGCCGAGAAGCTGTCGGACATCGTGCACATGAAAGAGCGCGTCCAGGCCGCCGAAGAGAACGCCCGCGCCGCGCTCCGCGAGGCGGACAATAGCCACGCCGCGAACATAGCCGCTTATGAAAAAGAGCTGCGCGAACTGAGTTCGCTGGCCGAAGAGAAAGAGATGCTGGCGAAGACCTACGGCGATAATATCACCTCGCTGGTCGGTAAGAACGAGGAATTCCAGAGCATCATGTTCGACGAGCGCCGCGATCACGAGGAGCGGTCGAAAAAATTCTGCGAGGAGATCGGCCGCCTGCGCGCCGACCTCAAATGGCGCGACAAGGAGATGGCTAAGGCCCGCGAGGAGCTCTTCGAAGCCGTCAACCGCATAAAGGAATTCGAGGCCGTGGACCACATCAAATCCCGCGAGCAGGAAGAACTCTACGGCGCCCTGAGTTCGAAACTCAAACTGCTCTCCGGCTACTTCGAGAACCTGGAAGCCCGCGTCAAATTCGCCTTCAAAAAAGCGTGATCCGGCCGGCAACCGGTACAGGAGCGCCGCTCCCATACCGGTTGCCGGCAGTTCCCCTTACTCACACCTGAATTAGTATAATTATTATCAGTAAAAGAATATTCGGGGAGACTGTATGGATTTTACATTTAAACAACTTATAATAGCGGGCGGCCCGGTACTTTTCCTTCTGGCCGGGCTTTCCATTTATTCCATAGCCCTGATCTGGGAGCGCTGGACGGTTTACAAGCGCACTTTTAGCGGCATGGAAGATCTGCTGCACAAGATTCGCGCCCTCCTGAGGACAGGGGAACTGAAGCAGATCTCCGACCTTTGCGCCGGAACTAAAAATCCGGCCGGCGACATAGTGCATAAGGTTATAACTCATTATGGCAGCCCCCTTGAAAAGCGCGAGCTGGCGGAAAAAGCCGTGGAGTGGTATGTGTCGAGAATGGGAAAAAGCCTCACCGCCATAGCCACCATAGGCAGCGTCAGCCCTTTCATAGGCCTTTTCGGCACGGTCATAGGCGTCATCCGCGCCTTCAGGGACCTTTCCATGTACGCCGGGGCCGGCCCGTCGGTAGTGGCCATGGGCATAGCCGAAGCGCTGGTGAACACGGCCGCGGGGCTGTTCGTAGCCGTGCCTGCCATAGTCGCCTATAACTACTTCGCCCACAAGGTGAACGATTTTTCCAGCGAGATGAACTGGATCACCGAGCAGGTCATAGACCGCTCCTCGCCGCGGGAGCTCAACGGAGTCTCCTGAACCATATCTTATGCGCGTCCACTCGGGAAAAAACAAAATAATAGCGGAGATGAACATGATCCCGCTGATAGACATTTCTCTCATCCTGCTTATCATTTTCATGGTAATAAGTCCTTTCCTGGTGCAGTCACAGATTCAGGTCAATTTGCCGAAAGCCTCCACGGGGACCAAGGGCGGGAACGAAGAAGTCCTGAAGGTGCAGCTGGCCGCCGACGGGACCATGACCGTGGACGGTAAGCGGGTGAAATACAGCCGCCTCAGGGACGAGTTGCTGCTGCGCTTGTCAAAATCCTACAAAAAGACCGTCCTGGTGGAAGCCGATAAGACCGTGCCGGTGGAACGCGTGGTCACGGTCTTCGACATTGCCAAGAAACTGGGCGCCGGCAAGATCGGCATAGCGGTAAAGCCGGAAGACTAGAGGACCAGCGGATGCGAGCCTACCTTCTCTACTCCTCCTCAGTCCACTTTCTGATCCTGGCCGTAGTTTTTTTCTTTTCCCGCAACGCCTTCAACCCCAAACAGAACCAGGCCTACTATATAGATTTCATCGGCCCCTCCAAAGTGGTGACGATGGAGAAAGCTGCCGCCGCCGAGGGCAGCCCCGGGGCGCCCTCCTCCAAAGCGGCCAAGGCCGCGAAGGCTGCGGAGAAAGCGGATAAGGACGACTTCTCCTCCGGCGCCCTGCCCAGGCCCAGCATCTTTTCAAGCGGGGCCAGGCTCTTCGACGAGGAGAATGCGCCGACGGGGGCCTCCGGGGAGAACGGGACGCCGCTGATCACCGACTCCCCCAATTTCCCCTACCCCTGGTATATAACGCAGGTCCGCGAGGCCCTCCGGGCGGCCTGGATGGAAAGAATGCCTTCGGGCGGCAGCCTGCGCTGCACCGTGCGTTTCACGATAAACCGGAACGGCTCCATCAAGGGCGTAAGCGTGGAGAAAACCTCCGGCAACAGGCTCTTCGACAATGCCGCGGAAAGCTCCGCGCACTCGGCGGCGCCCTTCGCCGCGCTGCCAGACGACTTCTACGAGGACCGCCTGACGGTGCACGTGGAATTCAAGGCCATGGATTAATGACTCTGCCCATAAGCTTATTCGTCTTCACGGCCGCAGCGCTCCATTTAGGAGCATTCGTTTCCTATCCGCACAGCGGCCGCTTCGGCTTCCCTTTTCTTTATATTTCCCTGATTCTCTGGACAGCGGGGGCGATATTCATCAACCGCGCGGCCAACCACTACGGCGCCGTTTGGAAGACGGCCATAGCGGCGGGGTTCGCGCTGATGTGCGCTTTCTCAGCCCTCGCCTTTCTCCCGCAGAAGGACGGGGTCAGCCCGCTGCGGAAACTTACCTCCGGACATTACCCCGGCGGCAGAGACCTGTACTTCGGGCTGCGGCGGCTGGGCGTGGACGCGCCCGGCCTGCTGCCACCGCAAAAAGAGGAGCCGCTCCCATGACGCTGCTACTTAAACTGACGGCAGCAGCCCTGCTGCACCTGGCCTTCTACGCCTCCTACCCGGAGACGGGCCAATTCGGGAATTATTATCTGGGGATCTCGCTGCTGGTCTGGGCGGTTTTCATCATGTTCATAAACACCGGCGCAAAGCTGGCAAGTTTCATAAGCGGCGCCGCCGGCTTCGTAATAAACCTGGCGGCCTTCGCCCTTATGGCCCTGGCCATAGCGGCCACCATGCCGCAGCGCGACAAAAGCAGCGTGCTTGAAAAAATAAAAGCGGGCAAATACCCGGACCGCGCCACTATAAACGCCGGCCTGCTGCGCTTCGGCGTCAACCTGGAAAAGGAAACCGCCGCCGGGGTAAAAGGGCTGGACAGGGAACTCGGCAAAGCGGTAAAGAAACTTAAAAAGGATTAATGAAGACAATAGCTGTTACCGGCGGGACGGGGTTCGTGGGGCGGGCGCTTTCGAAGGCCCTGCTGGAGAAAGGCTTCGCCGTGCGGATAATAACCAGGAGAAGGCCCGCCGCGGCGCTGGAAGGCGCGGCCTACGCCGAAGCCGACTTCGCTGACGCGGAAAGCCTGAAGAAGGCGCTGGCGGGCGCTGACGCCGCAATACACTTGGCCGCCGCGCTTTTCTGCCGCTCCAGAGAGGACTTCATGCGTGCCAACGCGGAAGGAACGGCCAATTTCGCGGCCGCCGCCGGCGCCACGCCCGGCCTGAGAAAAATAATCTATCTCTCCAGCCTCGCGGCCGGCGGCCCATCCCCCGCCGGCGCCCCCAGGACGGAGACGGACACGG